>SXJQ01000193.1 GCA_005779345.1 Actinomycetota bacterium | reverse complement strand
GTGCAGTGCGCGCTCACGGTTGATGATGTCGACGAGGCTCGCGAGCGTGGTGCTCTTGCCCGATCCGGTCGGCCCTGTCACGAGCACGAGGCCGCGCGGCAGCCACGCGAACTGCTCGACGGCGCTCGGGATGCCGAGGCTCCCGAAGTCGACGATCTCGTAGGGGATCACGCGCATGACACAGCCGACGCTGTCGCGCTGGAGGAAGAGGTTCATCCGGAAGCGGCTCTTCCCCGGCAACGTGTAGCTCGTGTCGAGCTCGAGTTCGTTCTCGAACTTCTCGCGCTGCTTCTGGGTGATGATCGAATACACCATCTGGCGGATCTGGCTGCCGTTGAGTGTCGGGAACTCGGTGAGCGGTGTCATCTCGCCGTGGACGCGGATCACCGGCGGCGCGCCTGCGGTGAGGTGCAGGTCGGAGCCCCGCAGCGCGAGCACACGGTCGAGCAGTTCGTTCACGTGGAGCTCGTCGGGCCCCTGACCGCCGAGCGACGGCGGGCCGCCGACCAGCTCGCCGAGCGCGGCACCGTCGGGGTCGGGGCCGTAGATCGACTCGATCGCCTTGGCCAACTCGCCGCGGTCGGCAACCGCGGGAATGATCTCGTAGCCCGTCGCCTGGCCGACCGCCGACAACGCGGCGTCGTCGCCGGGCTCCGCGAACGCGACGACCAGCTTGCTGCCCTCGAAGTCGATGCCGAGCGCGAGGTATCGGCGGGCGACGTCGGGCGGGATCGCGCTGGGCGCGTCTTGGTGCAGCGGCGTGTCGTGGAAGTCGACGAACCGCACCCCGATGCTGTCGGCGAGCGCGGCGGTCAGGTCCTTGGTGCCGACGAGACCGCGCTGCGCGAGGAACGCGGGCAGCGGGGTCGCGGTGCGGTCGCACTCTTGGATCGCGGCCTCGAGGACGTCGCGCGACAGCACGTGGCGGTCGACGAGCGTTTCGCCGAAGCGGCGAGCCTGCTGGGTGAGCATGCGGCGGGGCCTCCGAGCACGCGCGGATTCGATCCCTGCGGTTATCGGCGGCCCGACCCGAGAACTTGTGCCCGAATCGGTGCGCTCGCAGTCACGCGACGACCCGGAAGATCTCCTCGAGGCTCGTCAGGCCCTCGGCCGCCTTGCGCAGCCCGTCGAGCCGCAGCGTGGTCATCCCCTGCATCACCGCGATCTTGGCGATGTCCTCCGAGGAGCGCCGCTCGATGATCGCCCGTTCGATCTCCTCCGACATCAGCAGCACCTCGTGGACGCCGAACCGGCCCCGATACCCGGTCCGCCCGCACGCCTGGCAGCCGACGGGCCGATGGAGGGTCGGCCAGTCGCTGCCCGAGAGTTCGGCGACCGGCCACCCCGCCTCGGCGAGTTCGGCCTCGGTCGGCTGGTACGGCTCCCTGCACTTGTCGCAGAGCTTGCGTGCGAGCCGCTGGGCGACGACGGCGTCGAGTGCGCTCGTGACGAGGAACGGCTCGACGCCCATCTCGACGAGTCGCATCGGGGTGCTCGCAGAGTCGTTCGTGTGGAGTGTCGAGAGCACGAGGTGACCGGTGAGCGCGGCCTCGACGCCGATGACCGCGGTCTCGCGGTCGCGGATCTCACCCACGAGCACGACGTCGGGGTCCGAACGCAGGATCGACCGCAGCGCGGACGAGAACGTCAGACCGGCCTTCGGGTGGATCTGTACTTGGTTGATCCCGGGGAGCCGGTACTCGACCGGGTCCTCCACCGTGATGATGTTGCGGCTCGGCTCGTTCAAGATGTTGAGGGTCGCGTACAAGGTCGTGCTCTTGCCCGACCCGGTCGGGCCGGTGACCAAGATCGTGCCGTACGGCTTGCGGTACGCGTGGGCGAACCGTTCGAGCTGGTCGGGGAGGAAGCCGAGTTCTTCGAGCCGCAACAACGCCTGGCTCTTGTCGAGGATCCGCATGACGACCTTCTCGCCGTACACGGTGGGCAGCGTCGCGACGCGCAGGTCGATCCCGCGGCCCGCGACCTTCATCGAAATGCGTCCGTCCTGGGGGACGCGGCGCTCGGCGATGTTGATGTCGGCCATCACCTTCAGGCGGCTGATCACGCCCGCCTGGATGGATCGCGGCGAGCGCATGACTTCGTGCAGCACGCCGTCGATCCGGAATCGGATCCGCAGGTCGTTCTCGGCGGGCTCGACGTGAATGTCGGACGCTCGGTCGCCGACCGCCTGGGCGATGAGCAGGTTCACGAACTTGACGATCGGCGCGTCCTCGACGACTGCCGAGAGCGCGGAGATCGAGTCCTCCTCCTCGAACTCGTCGGCGGCGAGTTGTGCGACCGAGTCGACTTCGGTGTCGAGGCGGAAGAACCGCTCGATCGTCTCGGCGATCTGCGACGGGGTCGCGACGACCGACACGACTTCGTTGCCGGTGACCGCGCGGATGTCGTCGAGCGCGAACACGTTCGACGGGTCGGCCATCGCCACCACGAGGCGGTCGTCGCGCCAGCCGATCGGGATCGCCTGATAGCGACGCGCGACCGTCTCGCTCACGAGACCCACGACGCTCGCGTCGATGCTCGTCTCGCCGAGATCGAGGAACTCGAGCCCGACCTGCAAGGCGAGCGTCCGCACGACATCGGACTCCGAGACGGTGCCGGCCTCGATGAGAATCCGGCCGAGCGGCTTGCCGGTCCGCGTCTGTTCGGCGACGGCCGCGTCGAGCTGGGCCTCGGTGACGAGACCTTCTCGCAACAGCAGCGCGCCGAGCGGCGTTCCGTCAGACAGGGCCGGCTCCTCCCAGGACTGGCTCGGTTATCGACCCGCCCCGGCGCGCCCTGTACCCGAAACCCCGGCAGGAAGCCGGAGATTCGGGTTGGGTGGGAGGTGCGACCGCGACGTCGTCAGGCGTCGCGCAGGGCGCTGAACATGCGCAGCAACGCGCCGCGGTCCTTGGCGTCGCCGTCGTCGAACGGCACGTCGTCGGCAGGCGTTTCGTCGTGACGGCCGACGTCGTCGCCGCTGGGCTCGTCGCCACTCGCGTCCGCGGAGGCGACTTCTTCGGCCGACGCGTCCGCGGACGCGGCGTCGTCGGCGGGCGTGCCGTCGAGCATGGTCGCGGCGTCGGCGTCGGGCAGGGCTGGGTGATGCAACGCTTCGTCGACCCCAGGTCCGTAGGGCTCGACCGGCATCACCGCCGGCGTCTCGTAGTCCAGCGGGTCGCCCGGGCCACCCATCGCGAGCAAACCACCCGTGGCGAGCGGGCCGGCGACGCCACGCGTCTCGTTCAGGCGCACGGCACCGCGCTCGACGAGGTCGGCGACGGCCTGGCAGACCTCGATGAGGGGCTGGCGGCGCGCCTCGACGAGCTCACGGATCGAGGCCCGGCCGTCGAGCGACACCGCGAGCGACCACTCGTGGGCCGCGAGCGTGATCGACTCGCCGCC
This sequence comes from Actinomycetota bacterium, assembly GCA_005779345.1. Taxonomy (GTDB): domain Bacteria; phylum Actinomycetota; class Acidimicrobiia; order IMCC26256; family PALSA-610; genus SXJQ01. The sequence goes on along the minus strand of SXJQ01000193.1, from coordinate 2,539 downwards.
GAGCTCGGGCGCGAGCTGCGGGCACAGGTCGAGCGACGGGACGAGCAGCTCGACCTCGCGCCACTCCTCGAGCAGCCGAGCGACCTCGACCAGGGCGTCGTCGACCGCCACGAGGTGGTCGCCGGCGGGCGGTTCGTCGGTCAGGAAGGCGAACTCGCCGTCGGGGTGCCGGGCCAACTCGAAACAGACATCGGCGAGCCGGGCCGCGAGGCGCGCCTCGCCGTCGAGCTCGGCGCCGCCGGCCCGGGTGGGCCCCGCATCGGGCTCCACGCCGCTGCACAGTCCGTCGCGGAGGTGGATGCGGCCGGTCGCGGGTCCGGCCGTCACCGCGAGGGTGCCGGTCTTGGATCCGCTGGCGAGCATCGCGATCAGCTCGGAGAGGGTGAAGATGTCGAAGGTGCCCTGCAGCACGATGGTGCCCCCAGTCAGGCGGACGTCACGCAGGTATCGGCACCCCGGGGGCCCGGGTTGATCCGTTCCGCGGGCGATCTCGGGTTGCGATCACCGGGACCGGGCCCGAGCCCCGGCCGGCGGTCTCAGCGCCGGGCGAGTTCGGCGAGTGCGCCGGCGCGCATCGCCGTGACGGGAGCTGCCTGGCCGGTCCAGGCCTCGAATTGGATCGCCGCCTGGTGCACCAGCATCCCGAGGCCATCGACCGTGCGCGCTCCGGCCGTGGCCGCGGCCCGCAGCAACGGGGTGTCGAGCGGGTGGTACACGAGGTCGGCGACCACGAGATCGCGACGCAACGCCGATTCGGGGATCGGCGAGGCGGCTTCGTCGCCCATGCCGACGGGCGTCGCGTTCACCACGAGGTCGGCGTCCGCCACGAGACGGTCGATGTCGGCGAGGGACGCCGCGGCTCCCGACGTCAGGACCGCAACCGCCTCGGCCGCCTCGAATCGTCGTGCCGCGCACGTGACGCGCGCCCCGGAGCGGGCGAGGGCGACGGCCACCGCGCGCGCCGCACCACCGGCACCCACGACGAGGGCGCGACAGCCCGCGACCGCGACCTCGGCCTCGGCGAGCGACCGGAGGAACCCCTCGCCGTCGGTGGAGTCGCCGAAGACCCGCTCGCCCACGAGCCGGACGTGGTTGACGCTGTACAGCGCGGCCGCGTCGGCGCTCACGTCGTCGCACGCGGCGATCACGTCGGCCTTGTGCGGCATCGTGACCGAGAGGCCGGCGAGCCCGAGCGTGCGCATCGCCGCGATCGCGTCCGCGCCGCGCCCCGCCCGCACCTCGAACGCCAGGAACACCCAGTCGAGCCCGCACGCGGCGAACGCCGCGTTGTGCAGCGCCGGCGAGAGCGAGTGGCGCACCGGGTCGCCGATCACGCCCGCGACGCGAGTAGCGCCGGAAATCGCCGGGCCGGAGATGGTCGGGCCAGGGAGGACCGAGTCGGGGGTCATCCGAACAGCCCGAGTTCGCGGGCACGTTCGACGTTCGCGAGGTGCTCCTCGTACGTGACGGCGAAGGCATGAGCGCCCGAAGGATCGATCAACACGTAGAAACGGTACTCAGTCACGTCGGGGTCGAGTGCCGCCTCGAGCGACGTCCGCGCCGTCGTCGCGAAGGGGGTCGGGGGCAGCCCGGTGACCAGGTAGGTGTTGTACGGCGAGTCGGTCGCGCGATCCTCGGCGGTGTTCGTCGGCTTGCGCTCGCCGATCGCGTAGAGCACCGACGCGTCGATCTGAAGTGGGATGCCGTCGCCCAGGCGGTTGTAGACCACCGACGCGATGAGCGGCCTTTCGACATCGAGCTTGGCCTCGCCCTGGATGAGCGACGCGGCGATGGCAACCTCGTAGGGCGAATGCCCGGCGCGGGTCGGCGCCTCGGCGAGGCCGATCTCGTCGGCCACGGCGTCGAATCGCTCGACCATCGTCCGCACGACGTCGACCTCGGTCGCGTCGTCGGCGAACCGGTACGTGTCGGGGAACAACAGGCCTTCGGTGCTCACGATGTCTTCGGGTTGGTACCGCGACCGGACCTCGCCGGAGCGGACCACGTCGATGAACGTCGCCGCGTCGAGGTCGAGTTGGTCTGCGACCGCTGCGGCGACCTCATCGAGCCAGAGGCCCGGGATGACGCGGAGCTCGCGCTCGACCACGACGGGGCCGGCCTCGATCGTCTCGATCGCGTCGCGCACCCCGAGGTCGTGGCGCAACACGTAGTCGCCGGCCTGGAAGTCGTCGTGACCGCCGAGGCGCGCGTAGACCTCGAACGCGAGCTTCGAGCCGATCACGTCGGCCGCCTCGAGTTCGCCACCGATCGTGCCGACTCCCCACCCCGGCTCGATCCTGAACTCGACCTCGGAACCCGGCTCCCCCGCCGGGTCGATCTGGCGTTGGAACCAGATCCCGATCCCGGCCACGAACAGGATCGGGACGCCGATCATCGCGAGCAGGATCAACAACGCGCGCCGCCGCCGCGGCCGCTGGTCCTCGACGTCGCTCGCGACGTCGCCGAGGGTGCCGACGTCACCGGTGTCGTTCATCGCGCCGCGTCGCGGTCGAGGAAGGCCTGGAGCATCACCGCGGCG
>SXJQ01000192.1 GCA_005779345.1 Actinomycetota bacterium | reverse complement strand
CGAGGAACAGGATCGTGCCCTGACCGCGCTGACCGAGCCGCTCACGTGAACGTTCGACGACCTCACGCACGTCCTTGACGCCGGCGTTGACGGCCGAGAGCGTCTCGAAGGCTTTGCTCGTCGCTCCGGCCACGAGCCGCGCGATGCTCGTCTTGCCGGTGCCCGGCGGGCCGTAGAGCACCACCGAGGCCAACCGATCCGATTCGATCAGGGTGCGCAACGGTCGGCCCGGCGCCAGCAGGTGGCGCTGCCCGGCGACCTCGTCGAGCGTGCGGGGCCGCAGGCGCGCGGCGAGCGGCGCGCGCCGCGACAGGCGCTCCTCCACCGCAGCGGTGAACAGGTCGGGGGATCCGGCCATCGCCGGAGCCTACGAGGAAGGCGGGGTCCGCGTCCCGGGGCGGGCCGGTCCGTAGAGTCCGCCTGCACTTGCGAACCGTCGGGCCGCACCGCGCCCGACGGATCCACCCCGATCGGACCTACCTCGATCGGACCAACACAGGGGGGCAATGTGGAAGAGTCTTCGTGGGTACGTTCGCTGTACCTCTACGTCATGTGCGTGGTGAGCATCGCGCTCGTCGCGATGGGCGCCGTCGGTTTCGTCGTCGGCGCGGTGCACACCGCGGCGCCGAGCCTCGGCCACCGCGACACGCTCGATCGAGTCGGCATCGGCCTGTCGAACGTCGCCGACGAGGTGCTCGACCTCGTCGCGGAGTCGCAGTCCGAGGGGGTGGAGGAGTTCTGTCGCGACGTCACCGACAACGACGACGACTTCGACGCCTGTATGGACGACGAGTCGGGCACCGGCGAGATGTCGGCCATCAGCGATGGCATCGGTGAGGTGCGCTCCGAGCTCGAGGGCCAGATCCGCAACAGCAGCGTCGACCGGATGATCGCCGGACTGCTCGCCATCGGCGTCGGATTCGTCTTGTTCCGCATCCACGGGCGGCGGACGACGCTGTTCGCCGACGGGCTGATCCCGAAGCCGAAGCCGGCCGCGGCGGGCGGGCCGGGATCCGAGACCGACGCGGCCACCCTGCCGACACCAACGGTGCCACCCACCGAGGTCTCGTAACCGACGATCACGTTGCGGCGGCGGCCCGACGCGCTCGTCGAGCTCAGGTCTTGGGTGGCAGCACCCGCAGGCCGAGCTCGACGAGCTGTTGGGGGCCGACCACGCTGGGCGCGCCCGTCAGCGGGTCGCCGCCGCTCTGGGTCTTCGGGAAGGCGATCACCTCGCGGATGTTCTCCTCGCCCGCGAAGATCGCCACGATCCGGTCGAGCCCGAACGCGAAGCCGGCGTGGGGCGGTGCACCGAAACGGAACGCGTCGAGCAGGAACCCGAACTTCGCGTGCGCCTCCTCGGGCTCGATGCCGAGCAACGAGAAGATGCGTTGCTGGACATCGGGCCGATGGATCCGCACGCTCCCCGATCCGAGCTCCCACCCGTTGAGCACGAGGTCGTACGCCTGGCTGCGCACCGACAGCGGATCGGTGTCGATGCGGTCGAGGTCGTCGGGGTGCGGCATCGTGAACGGGTGGTGCGCCGGGATCGGTCGGCCGTCGTCGCCGAGTGCCTCGAACAGCGGAAAGTCGACGACCCAGCAGAACGCGAGTCCTTCGCTGACCGGTGGGCGCCCGAGGTCGAGGCGGAGCTGGCCGAGGATCTGACAGGTCGCGCGGCGCGGGCCCGCGGCGATGAGCACGAGATCGCCTGGCTCGGCCTGCAAGGTCGCGACGATGGCCGCGCGCTCGTCGTCGGCGAGGAACTTGGCCACCGGCGACTCGACATCGATCCGCCCGTCGACGTCGCGGACCCGCATCCAGACGAGCCCGGCCGCACCGAGCTGTTTGGCCCGGTCCACGAGTCCGTCGACCGTGGACCGCGACGCGTCGCCTGCACCGGCGACACGGATGCCCTTGACCGCGTCGACGCCATGGAACGCGCGGAACTCGGTCGCGGCGAGCGCGTCGGTGAGATCGACGAGTTCCATTCCGAAGCGGATATCGGGTTTGTCGGAGCCGTAGCGCTCCATCGCGTCGTGCCAGGTGATCCGCGGAACCGTCCCGACCTCTTCGCCGGGGCGTGCCGCCGCGGCCGCGGCCACCACCGCGCGGGTGACCGCGTCGAGCACGTCGTCCTGGTCGGCGAAGCTCATCTCGAGATCGAGTTGGATGAACTCGAACTGCCGATCGGCGCGCAGATCCTCGTCGCGAAGGCAGCGGGCGAGCTGGTAGTAGCGATCGAATCCGCCGACCATGAGGAGCTGCTTGAACAATTGGGGGCTCTGCGGCAACGCGTAGAAGTGGCCCGGCTTGAGCCGGCTCGGCACGACGAAGTCGCGGGCGCCCTCGGGGGTCGAGGCGATCAGCATCGGCGTCTCGACCTCGCAGAATCCCTGTTCGTCCATCGCTGCACGCACCGCGCGGTTGACGCTCGCCCGCAGCCGGAGGTTGCGCTGCATCGGGTCGCGCCGCAGGTCGAGGTAACGGTGGCGGAGTCGCAGGTTCTCGTCGACCTCCGTCCGATCGTCGAGCGGGAACGGCACCGGCTCGGACTCGCTCAGCACCTCGATCGCGTCGGCCGCGACCTCGATCGCGCCCGTCGGCATGTCGACGTTGACGGTGCCCTCGGGGCGGGGCCGCACGGTGCCCTGCACCCGCAGCACCCACTCACCGCGCACGCGGTGACCGAGATCGAGTCCGGGCCGTACCGGGTCGACGACGACCTGCACGACACCGCCCGAGTCGCGGAGGTCGAAGAAGATGACCCCGCCGTGGTCGCGACGGTTCGCTACCCAACCGCAGACCACGACGTCGGTGCCCTCGTGTTCGGCTCGCAACTCGCCGCCGCGGTGGGTGCGCATCATCGGGAGGGTGCTCCTGGCTGGTCGGGGAGAGTGCGTTCGGGAGTTCGGGTGGCGAGCCACGCGGCGACGGATTCGCGCCGGACCTCGGTCTGTTCGCCGGTGGCGAGATCCTTGACGACGACGTGTCCGGTCTCGAACTCGCGAGGAGCGAGCATCACCCCGAAGCGAGCACCGCTCTTGTCGGCCGCCCCCCACTGCTTCTTCAGGCTGCGACCGCCGTACGCGCGGTCGGCGGCGATCCCGGCCTCGCGCAGCTCGTGCAACAGCACCAGCGCGTCGCCGGTCGCGAGCGCGTCGACGACGAAGGCGTCGACGCGGCCGGTCGGCGCGGGCAGTGCGCCCTCGGCGTCGCAGGCGAGGAGGACACGTTCGACCCCGCACCCGAAGCCGATCGCCGGGGTCGGCGGGCCGCCCATCTCGGCCACGAGACCGTCGAGACGGCCCCCGCCCCCGATCGCGTTCTGCGAACCCGCGAGCGCGAGACCCTGGAACTCGAAGACCGTGCCCGTGTAGTAGTCGAGGCCGCGCACGAGACGCGGCGCGATCTCGAAGTCGATCCCGACATCGCGCAAGCCCGCCTGCACCTGGCCGAACGCCGCCGCGCTCGCGTCGGTGAGGTACTCGACGATCTGCGGCGCGCGTTCGATCATGTCGAGCCAGTCGGGACGTTTGCTGTCGAGGATCCGCAAGGGGTTCGCCTCGGCGCGAGCGAGGTCGTCGCCGAGCAGGTCGGCGTGCGCGTGCCAGTGCGCGAGCAGCACCGCGCGGTACCGAGCGCGACTCTCGGCGTCGCCCATCGAGTTGACCAGCAGACGTACCTGCCGCAGGCCGAGGTCGCGGTAGAAGCCGGCGAGCAATTCGATGACCTCGACGTCGAGCTGTGGATCGTCGGAGCCGAGCGCCTCGACGCCGAGCTGGAAGTGCTGGCGATACCGGCCCTCCTGAGGGCGTTCGTAGCGGAAGTTCGGCGCGAGGTACCAGACCTTCCACGGGGTCGGGGGCCGGTGCTCGACGAAGGCGCGCACGGTGCCCGCGGTGCCCTCGGGGCGCAGGGCGAGGTGACGTTCGCCCTTGTCGAAGAAGTCGTACATCTCCTTGCTGACGACATCGGTCGTCTCGCCGATCCGGGCGAACACCTCGTAGTGCTCGAAGATCGGCGTGACCACGAGTCCGTAGCCGAACCGGCGCGCGCGGTCGGCGAATCGGGCGACCAGTTCGACCCACCGGTCGGACTCCGGCGCCAGGACGTCGCGGGTGCCCTTGGGCGCGCGGAACACGTCACGGTCGGCCGACATAGGCAGGCGATCCTACCGGCGCGCCCCCGCCGATCCCGACGTCATTGCACCGCGCCTGTCGCCCCGCGACCGAGGCCGCTGTCCCACCAGAACGCCGCCCGCGGCGGATCCGTGGGACAGCGCGCACCGTGAACCGACCCGCTGTCGCACCAGAGCACCACCGGCGGCGGATCCGTGGGACAGCGCGAGGCGCACGCGGGCGCGGCGGTCATGTCGTCGGGTAGCGGCAGACTGGCACAACTCCCCCGCGTGCTTCCCCGATCGACCCGTCATCTCGAGGAGGCATCGTGTCCAACGTCGCCCGCGGCGAAGCCGCGCTCGTCCGATTCACCCACCGTCAACGCGGCCTCTTCACGGTCGCGCAAGCTCGCGCCGCCGGCATCTCCGACACCACCCGTCGGCGCCGGGTCGCCGCCCGCGCCTACGAGGAAATCGCTCCGGGTGTCTTGCGTCTCGCCGCGACCAAGCCGATCGACTGGCTCGACCGCTTGGCGGCCGAAGGCCTCTCAACGGGCGCGATCGCTGCCGGCTGGTCGGCCGCCGCCTTGTTCGGTCTCGCCGACCCGCCTCGACTCCCAGAGCTGATCGTGCCGCGCGGTCGCCGCAACCTCGACCGCGCGGCGGTTCGCTCGACGATCCAACTCCCCGCCTCCGACATCGTGCACATCCGTGGGCTGCGAGCAACGAGCCCGATGCGGACGACGATCCTCTGCGCTGATCGTCTCGACGTTGCTGCGAGCGCCGAGTTGATCTCGAAGGCCGCGACGCGGCACCTCCTCCGCGTGACGTGGCTGGAGCGGCGCGCCGCCGAGCTCGTCAACCCAGCGCGCCCGGGCGCGCGCCGGGTGCTCGACGCCATCGCGTTGCTGCACCCCGACCTCGCACGAGCCCGCAACGACTGGGAAGCTTCCATGCTCGACCTCGCTCGTCGCTACGGCCTCGCCGATCCCGAGGTCAACTTCCGGATCGTCGTCGACTCGCAGGTGCGGTTCCTCGATCTCGCGTGGCCACCGGCGAAGGTGTTCGCCGAGTTCGACGGCTACCTGCCCCATGTCGAGTCGCGCGAGGTCTTCGACGACGAGCGCCAGCGCCAGAACGCGTTGGTCGACGCGGGCTGGCTGCCCTTCCGGGTCACTTCGACCACCCTGCGCGACCAACCGGGCAAGGAGTTCGGCCGGATCGCGCGCGCGATCCGGCGCCGCTCCCCCGCGGCCGCAGAGTTGCCGCTGTCCCACCAGGCCGCCACCGGCGGCGGATCCGTGGGACAGCGCGCACTGTGAACCGACCCGCCGCTGTCGCACCAGAGCACCACCGGCGGCGGATCCGTGGGACAGCGCGCACCGTGAACCGACCCGCTGTCGCACCAGAGCACCACCGGCGGCGGATCCGTGGGACAGCGGCGGATCCGTGGGACAGCGGGTGGTGGGTCAGGCGGGGAGCCCGGCGGGGGTCTTGTTCTCGGCCCAGGTGTTCACGCCCCACTGTGAGGCCACGGGGTCGAGGAACTTCGGCGGCGACAGGTACTTCAGCCGCTGGTCGTAGACGTAGTCCTTGGCGAAGCCCGACACGATCACACCGCTGCTGTTGGTCCCCACCGGACCGCGATAGCGCTGCGCGAGGATCCCTCGAATGTGCAGCGTGCCGAGCGGTGCTCCACGGTTCCATTGCTGCACTCGAACCGAGTGGTTCACCGACAGGTTCGCGGCGTGCAACGTCGGATCACTGAACTTCGCGTTCCGGGCGGTCTCCTGGGGGAAGTTCGCATTCAGGTTGCAGGATGACGACTGACTCGTACACGACACCGGGTGGTACATCTCGACGAAGTTGTTCGCGACGAGACCCAGCAGATCGGTGCCGCTCAGCCCGCCGTTGTACTGGGTGTGCCAGGTGACCACGATGTTGTTGTCGGCCGCGATCGTGAGCTGTCCGTTCAACGTGCCCTCGAGGAACACGTCGCCGTTCCGACAGCCGTAGGTCGTGAGGTCGCTCGCGATCGGCATCCCGAGCGGGTGCACCCGGCCGGCGACGTTGTACGGGCACCCATTCGTGTAGTTCGCGTCGGTCGACACCGAGGGGACGTTCTGCACGTAGATCACGCCGTTGCTCGGCAGTGGACCGGTCCCGTTCTTCGTGCACGGCGAGTTGTTCGTCTGCTTGGTGAACGGACTGTTGACGGTCATCGTCCCGTTGCTGTTCAGCTTGATGCGGGTCGGGCCCGTGAACAGGCAACCACCGAAGCCGACACCGGTCTCGGTCTTGATCGCCGAGTTGCTCGGCGGCATCGTCAGCGGCGGGAGGTGGATCGGGTCGGTCGGGTTCGCGAAGACGGGTTGACTCGTCGGGCAGTTGTCGCGATACATCTTGCCGGCGTTGCCGGTCCACGAGGTGCTCGTGTCGCCGAGGAATTTCGGGGTACCGCACACCATGAACGCGTCGTTCGTATGCATCGGGCCGTTCAGCGTGTCCGCAGAGATGAACGTGATATCGCTGCAGTAGCTGCCGCTGCTGTCGGAGTCGCCGGTGAAGTCGGAACGACTGCTGATGTCGCGCTGGTTGCCGAATCCTCCGTAGTAGTGCTTCGCGCACCTGGTCTGCGCGACGGCCGGCGTGAACGGCGAACCGGTGTAGAGGGCCGGGTCGACCGTCTCGTAGTCCGTGAAGTACAGATAGTCGAGGAACGACCGGCGCCGCAGGCTCGCAACGACCGTACGCGTCGTGTTGCCGACTCGGCCGGTCGAGGTGAGTCGAACTCGCCCGTCGCT
>SXJQ01000191.1 GCA_005779345.1 Actinomycetota bacterium | reverse complement strand
GAGCCAGCGCCCCAGTGCCGCCGGAACCCGCGCCGCTCGCGGCCGCAGCCGGCGCACGCGCGAGATCGGGCCCGCGCGGCGTTCCGCGCGCATCACGATCGCCGTCGACACCGCGACGAACAGTGCCGGCAGGAACGCGATCATCTCGACCCCACCCCGCCCGAGGTCGGCCACGCGGCGCCCGGGCGTCGGAGCCGGCGACTCGGTTCGATCGAAACGAGTGCGCCGCCACGCCGTTCGATCACGAGGCGGGTCCCGAGCGGCAGGTCGTCGCCGGCGGTCACCACCTCGGCGAGGCACTCGACCCGGCGCCGGCCATCGGCATCGCGAGACACGCAGAGCACACCGTCGATCGCCGCCCCGATCTGGCGACGCACCGCTTCGACCGGCAACGACAATCCCGCGTACAGCGCGAGTGTCTCGACCCGCACGAGTGCTTCATCCGGACCGTTGGCGTGCACCGTGCAGAGTGACCCGTCGTGCCCGGTGTTGAGCGCCTGCAACATGTCGAGCGCCTCGCCACCCCGAACCTCGCCGACCACGATCCGGTCGGGGCGCATCCGGAGTGCGGCGCGGACGAGGTCGCGGAGGCTCACCGCGCCGACGCCCTCGCTGTTGGCCGGACGCGCCTCGAGGCGCACGACGTGAGGTTGGGCGAGCGCGAGTTCGGCAGTCTCCTCGATCGTCACGATGCGTTCGCGCTCGTCGATCGCCGCGCTGACCGCGTTCAACAGGGTCGTCTTGCCCGCGCTCGTCGCGCCCGCGATCAACAGGTTCCACCCGCCCCGCACCGCCGCGGCGACGAGCGCGGCCGATTCGCCGCGCAGCCCGAAGTCGGCAGCGGCGATCCGACGCGGGCTGAATCGTCGGATCGTGACGCACGGCCCGTCGGGCGCGAGCGGTGGCAACACCGCATGGAGGCGCGAGCCATCGGGGAGACGGGCGTCGACGATCGGCGACGCCCGGTCGAGGCGCAAACCGAGCGGAGCGATGACGCGCTCCGCGATCTGCACGATCTGGCCCGCATCGAGATCGAGATCGATCGGCTCGACGCGCCCGCACCGCTCCACAAACGCGCGCCCAGGACCGTTGAGCATGATCTCGCCGATGTCGGGATCGGCGAGCAATGGCTCGATCGGACCGAAGCCGTCGACGTCGCGCACGAGTTCTTCGACCAGCGCGTCGCTCTGGGTCGCCGGCAGCAACGGCGCGACCTCCGCCACCAGCTCGGCGAGGCGGTGTCGCAACCCGCCACGATCCCCGGTCGCGACGAGATCGGGCGCCGCGAGGAGGCGCGCATGCACCGTCGCCTTGAGGTGAGTCGTGCTCACCGCGCCGCACCCGCGTCGACGCCGGCGAACAGGCGGTCGACGAGTCGGTGCATCGGGCGGGCGAGCGGATCGGGGACGCGGGCGGCGAGGAGACCGGCGTCGACGGTCCGCGCGACGATCGGTCGGGCGGTCAGCTTCGCCAGCACGGGGACCTCGAGGATCGATGCGATCTCGCGCGCGCCGAGCGCCCGACCGACCTCGTCGATCACGACCACACCCGTCGACGCGGCCGTGAGTGGGTGGACCATCGCGCGCCGGAGCGCGAGGTAGCAGGGCCGGACGCAGCACACGAGAGCGTCGAGGCCGTCGGCGACTTCGCGGGCAACGGGATCCGACGCGGTGCCGAGGTCGACGACCACCGGGTGTCCCCGCCGACGCAGGGCGGCGACGAGCGCCGGCACGGCGCTGGTGACGTCGGCCGCGGCCGCCGCGAGCGACGAACCGCCGCACGGCAACAGGGCGAGCGTGGGCGTCGCGGTGATCTCGATCCGGTCGAGCGACGCGATCCCCGCGTCGTCGCCGAGGGCGAGCCAGTCGCGGACACCGGCCGCGGCGGGATCGGCACCGAGGCCCAACACCGCGCCGGCGTCGCCCGCGAGGTCGACGAAGGATGCCGGACCGCGACGCGCCGCGAGGATCGCAGCGGTCGCGGCGAGCACCGACACGCCGGACCCACCCTTGGGTGTCCAGAACCCGACCAGCACGCCCGACTCCCGGTCCGGGCCCCGCGTTCGAGGCCGCCGAAGCTGCAGTGGTGATGCGCACCACGTACGGTGCGCGTCGAACCCTTGCGGGAGTGGCCGAGCAGGTCGGCGAGATACGAACGGCGGGTCGGAACCTAGGAGGTGCCGGCCGCCTCGTCAAGGGCGCGCGTCAGGCGCCCGCGCCTGCGTCGCGAACCTTCTTGGCCACGAGCGCGCCGAGCGCGACGAGCACCAACAGCAACAAGAGCTTCTTCACGGCCCCTCCAATCCCTGTCCGGGTCGCCCCGGAACATCGACCCCGAGCCATGAGCCCGGGGAGCTGGCACAGTGAGCTGGCACAGGAGCTGACACGGGCGCTGCCCGCGGACTCCGTCCGCTTCGGACTGTACCGTTTCGAGCCGCAACCGCGACGACCACCCAGACCCGACCATGCAGACCCGGCCACCCAGACCAGGCCAGCACGAGGAGCCACGATGACCGCCCCGCTCGCAGTGCAGCTCTACTCGCTGCGCGATGCCACCGCCACCGACCTTCCCGGCGTGCTCGGCGCGCTCGCGGCCCAGGGGTATGTCGGCGTGGAGTCGGCAGGCCTCGCCGAGCGCACCCCCGCCGAATTCGCCGCGCTGCTCGCCGAGCACGGCCTCACGCTCGCCTCGGCCCACGTCGGCCACGACGACGACCCCGGCGTCTACACCGCCGCGCTCGAAGCCCACGCCGCCGCGGGTGCGACGACCGCGGTGATCCCGGCGCTGTGGCCGAAACATTTCGCCGACCTCGATGCCGTGTCCCGTGCGGCCGACCTCATCAACGCCGCGCGCGATCGCGCCGAAGGGCTCGGACTCCGCCTCGGCTACCACAATCACTTCTGGGAGCTGGCGCTCCTCGCCGACCGACCCGCGCTGCTGCACCTGTTCGACCGCGTGCACCCCGATGTCGTCGCCGAGATCGACATCTACTGGGCGGTCGTCGGCGGAGTCGACGCGGCGGCGTTGGTGACCGAACTCGGCGACCGAGTGCGACTGCTCCATGTGAAGGACGGTCCGGCCGACGGCCACGAGAGCGACATGGTGGCGGTCGGCGACGGCGTGATCCCGGTCGCGGAGATCCTCGCGGCCGGCACCGCGGCCGAATGGCACATCGTCGAGCTCGACCGGTGCGCGACCGACATGCTCACCGCGGTCGGTCGCAGCCTCGATCACCTCGTCGGCGCAGGGCTCTCCCGCGGTCGCGACGGGAGCATCGCATGACGGCGATCGCCATCGTCGGCTGCGGGGTCATCGCCCCCGCGTACGCGCAGACCTTTGCCGAGCTCGGCTTCGTCGACCTCGTGGCGTGCGCCGACGCGATACCCGAACGCGCCGCGGCGTTGGCCGCCGCGCACGACATCCCTCGTGCGACGACGCTCGACGACGTGCTCGCCGACCCGACCATCGACTGCATCGTCAACCTCACCCCACCGCTCGCGCACACCGCGGTGAGCGATGCCGCGTTGCGTGCCGGGAAGTCGGTCTTCAGCGAGAAGCCGCTCGGCGTCGACCTCGACGAAGGCCGCGCGCTCGTTGCCCTCGCTGCGGACCTCGGTCTGCGCCTCGGCTGCGCGCCCGACACGTTCTTCGGTGCCGGCCTCCAGACGTGTCGTGCCGTGATCGCCGACGGGTTCATCGGCGAACCGATCGCCGCGAACGCGTTCTTCCTCGGATCGGGTCCCGAATCGTGGCACCCCCACCCCGACATCTTCTACCGGCGCGGCGCGGGCCCGATGTTCGACATGGGCCCGTACTACCTCACGACGCTCGTTCAACTGCTCGGCCCGGCGCGCGCTGTGAGCGCGGCGGCACGCATCACCCACGCCGAGCGCACGATCGGTTCCGAACCGCGGCGCGGCGAACGCATCCCGGTCGAGGTGCCCACGCACGTGAGCAGCGCGATCGAGTTCGCCTCGGGCGCGATCGCGACGGTCGTGACGAGCTTCGACGTCCAGGCCTCGCGCTACCGCAACATCGAGATCTACGGCACCGAGGCGACACTGTCGGTCCCGGACCCGAACTACTTCGAGGGACCCGTACGCGTTCGGGCGCTCGGCGACACCGAATGGCGCGAGATCCCACCCCGACCGAGCGCGTTGCCCGCACGCCGCGGCATCGGTGCCGCCGACATGCTGTGGGCGATCGGCAGCGGTCGCGCGCATCGCGCGTCGGGTGATCTCGCGCTCCACGTGCTCGAGATGATGACGGCGTCGTTCGCGTCGGCCGAGCGCGGCGAACGGATCGCTCTCACCACCGACTGTATGCCCGCTGAGCTCATCCCGACCGGGCTTCCGTTGCACACCTTCGACGACTGAGAGCCGACGATGACCGACGAGGTTCTGCGCTACGGGCTCGTGGGCGGTGGCTTCATCAGCGCGTTCCATCTGCGCGCGCTCGAAGCAGTGCGCGGCGTCGAGGTCGTCGGGCTCACGTCGCGGACACCGCCGGAGGCGCTGGCGGCTTCGGCGCGTGCCACGGGGTTGGGCGAGGCCCGGGTGTTCTCGTCGATCACCGAGATGGCGCCGCACGTCGACGTGATCATGCTGAACGCGCCCAACTTCGCGCGGGTCGATGCGATGGAGGAGATCGCTGCCGCCGTGCGCGCTGGTGCCCAGCTGCGCGGGATCATCTGCGAGAAACCGCTCGCCCGCAACCTTCCCGAAGCGCGCCGCGTGCTCGACCTCGCCCGCGAGATCGGCGCGCCGACCGCCTACTTCGAGAACCAGATCCACATGAAGATGCTCCAGCAGGCACGCGCGCAGCTGCGCGGTGCCATCGACGCGATGGGACCGCTCACACTCGCCCGCTCGGGCGAGGAGCACGCGGGACCGCACAACGCCTGGTTCTGGGACCCGACCCAACAAGGCGGTGGCGTCCTCTCCGACATGGGCTGTCACTGCCTCGCAGTCGGCTGGTACCTCCTCACGCCACACGATCGAGGCCTGCGGTTCCTCGAACCGATTTCGGTGTCCGCCGATACGTCGCTGCTCAAGTGGGGTCAGCCCCGTTGGCGCCAGGAACTGATCGATCGCTTCGGGGTCGACTATGCACGCACCCCCGCCGAAGACTTCGCGACGGGTCTCGTCACGTACCGCAACCCCGAGTCGGGTCAGCGGGTGAAGGCACAGTTCACCGTGTCGTGGATGTACGACAAGCAGGGGTTGCGGTTGCTCGTCGACGGGATCGGCCCGGGATACGCGCTCGAGGCCAACAGCCTGCGTTCGCCCCTCGAGGTCTTCATCGGCGATGCCGCCGCGACGTCGGTGGCCGACGCCGAGTTCGCGCTCGAAAAGGCGACCGCGTCGCAGGGCCTGCTCGCGATCCAGCCGAACGAACCCGATCTCTACGGCTACCCCGACGAGAACGTCGACGCCGCGAACGCGTTTCGTGCCGGCCGCAGTGCGCTCCTCGACTTCGACTACGGGTACGAGATCGTCCGGCTCACGATGGCCGCGTACCTCTCGGCGGAGGAGGGCCGGGTCGTCGACCTCACCGACGCCGCGACGCTCGCGCGTCTCGACGACTACATCCCGCTCATCCAACAAGGTCGCGGCGGCGAGGTACTCCTCTAGGAGGGGCGGGTCCTCATCGTGACATGCTCGAGGTGCCCGACGTGCCCGACGTGCCCGACGTGCCCGACGTTCGCGGGGCGTCGACCGCGGCGCCGTAGAGCGCGAGCAGGTTGTGCACCAACCCGGGATGGTCGAAGTGCGGGTTCCACTCGGCGTCGGCGAGTGAGTCGCTGATGCAGAACGCGCTCGCGATCGCGACACGCCGATGGGCGGCGACGACGAACAGCGCCGCCGCCTCCATCTCGACGCACAGCACGCCGTCGGCGCGGTAGTGCTCGGCCTCGGCCGCGGTCTCTCGATACGGCGTGTCGATCGTCCACGTCGCGCCCCGCCGCGTGGGGAGTCCCGCGGCGTCGATGGTCGCGGCGAACGACTCCGTGAGTGCCGGATCGGGAGCGGCGAGCACGTCGTCGCGCGCGTAGTGGTGCGACACGCCCTCGTCGCGCACGGCACTCGTACAGACCACCACCGCGCCGGGCGCGAGATCGGGCTGCAGTCCTCCCGCCGTCCCCATCGAGATGAACTCCCGCACACCGAGCGCAATGAGATCTTCGAGGATCACCGCCGCGACCGGGGCACCGATGCCGAACCCGCCGATCACCCCGACACGACCATCGGTACGGTCGAGGGTCACGACGCGCGCGTAGTACGCGTCGCCGCCAATCGCCGACGTCGCCTCGAATTCGCGGACGCCTCGCCAGAGGCCGTTCTGGTACAGGATGATCATCCGTTCGGGGACACGCTCCGGGAGCAACCCGCGCTCGCGCCGCCAGTCGCGCATGGCGGTCGGGCTCAAGAAGTCGACATGGTCGTGCTTGTTCGCGAACCTCGGAATCGCCATCGCGGCCTCCCTAGTTGACGTGCCGTGCGGCGTGCTCGAGCGCGATCAACTCGTCGACGACCTCGCGACCGAGTTCGACCGGATCGCCGCCGCCGGCCGGAGCCACCGAGACGATGCAGGTCGCGTCGATCACGGCCTCGCAGCCGCGGATGCGAACGGCGATCCGGAACGCGCTCGCCCAGACTTCGTTGACCCCCGCGCTGACGATGACTGTCGCCGGGTGATCGGGCCAGTCGTGAAGCTGCGGAATCCCAAGTTCGCGCCGGAGAACACCGCCTGATCGGTCCAGCACCTGTGTCAGTGTCGGGCACCGCGTCAGGTAGGCGTCGCACGCGGCCTCGATCCAACGCTCGACCGCAGCCGCGCCTGGCCGGCCATCGTCGTCGAGATCGGTGGCCTCGACAGGCATCTCGTCGGCCACGACCCACCGCGTGTGGAATCCGCCCATGCCGGTCACGCTACGTGCGACAACCAATAGCGTCTCTCCGATTAGACCTTCCGATGTTCGGCCCCGCCCGAAGCGTCGTCGGCGTCGGCGCGACGACGCACCCGAACTCGTCGCGGGACCGCCTGAGGCTCGATTCGACCCACAGACCCAGAACGTCCGGGCGTGGTGGGCGGCACTGCCACCTGTATTCCGCTCCCGATACCAGCTGATCGCCATCCCGCTCTTGATTGCCGTGCTGCTCGTGAGCGTCGTCGGCAGCGTCACCTGGATGTGGATCAAGATGCTGAGCGAGTGATCGGCCCGCCCGTCTGGCGAGTTGCCCCGAGTGCGGTCATCCGATCCAGCCGAGCCAACGACCGGCCACGACTGCGCTGCCGATCACGACGAGATCGATGAGAGTCGAGCGCGAGAGGCGGCGCCGGTTGTCGAGGAACTACCCGGCGTGCGGATCCGTGCGGCGAACGCGGACGAACTCGCGCGTCAGGCCGCCGCAGTAGGCGACCACCACGAGAACAGCGACGAAGAACGCGAGCACGGGCACGATCAGGAGCCAGAGGCCGTCGTTGTCGCCGCGCGGCGCCGTCCAGGGGGCGAGCAACAGGGCCGGGAGGCCGACCAACAACCCACCGATCCGACTCGAACGGGGGCCGGCGGCGAAGCCGATCGCGAACGCCAGCGCGACCATCGACGGCCAGAACGACACGCTCCTGATGTTCCCGGTCGCTTCGTCGGAGTAGCGCGGGAGGCTCGCGAAGCATGCGATCCACGCGGCGGTACCGGCGGCGACCGCGGCCGCGAGGATTGCCGCGTTGCGCTTGGTCGGCCCCACGCGCATGCTGTCAGGGGATGAGCACGACGCGGCCGGTGGCCTGACGGCTCTCGATGTAGGCGTGCGCTGCCGCGGCCTCGGCGAGCGGGAAGGTGCGATCGACCACGACCGTGAGCCGGCCGGCGGCGACATCGTCAATGAGACCGGCAATCATGGCGAGCGCACGTTCGGTCGCGATCTCCGCGCCGAGGAACACACCGGTGATCGACTGGTTCATGCCGCCGAGCACGCTGAGATCGAACGGCTGCGGGTCGCGTCCGGCGCTGCCGACCGTGATCGCTCGGCCGCGGTAGCGCAGACACGCGACGCTCCCCTGCAACACCTTGCCGCCGACCGAGTCGACGACGAGGTCGACCCCGCGCCCGCCGGTGTGCGCCCGGACCGCGTCGACCCACCCGTCGTTGGAGTAGTCGATGCCATGATCCATTCCGAGGTCGTACAACCGTGCGAGGCGCGACTCGCTCGACGCCGTCGCGAGGACCGTCGCACCCGCCCGCTTGGCGAGCTGGATCGCCGCGATCCCGACTCCGCCCGCACCGGCCTGCACGAGCACGGTCTCCCCGGCGGTGAGATGCCCGAACTCGAAGAGGCAGTCGTGCGCGGTGCCGAACGCGATCGGCACGCAGGCCGCGTGCACGAGGTCGGCGCCGTCGGGGATCGGCCACGCGACCACCGCGGGCGTCGCCACGAGTTCGGCGTGCGACCCTGACACCATCGTGGTGACGACCCGTTGGCCGACCTTGCGGTCGGTGACGCCCTCGCCCACCTCCACGATCGTGCCCGCGGCCTGGTAACCGACGATGTGGGGCACCGAGGTCAACAACCCGCCGGCACGGTTCAGGGTGTCGCCACCCTCGATGCTCACCGCCTCGACGCGGACCACCACACCGCCGGGATACACGGTCGGGTCGGGGACGTCTTCGTAGCGGAACACGTCGGGTCCGCCGGTCTCGTAGTACACCGCTGCCTTCATGCGGCCGAGCCTACGGCTTCGCCGCGCAGGCCCCTCCGCCGCCCCGCCGGGCCGAACGTTGAGTGGTTTTCCCGAATATTCGGGTGATCCACTCAACGTTCGGGGCGGGACGGGCGGGGCGGGGGCGCCGTGCGCGAGCGGAGGCGGCAGGAATCGAACCCACCCGACAGGGATCGCCCGTCGCACTCGTTTTGAAGACGAGGGGGGCCACCAGACCCCGTGCACCTCCGTCGGGCAGTCTCGCCGCCGCGGCGCGCCACCACCAGTCGGGCCGCGCGGCCGCAGCCCGGCTCAGACGATGACGAGCGCGTCGAGTGTCTCGGGCGGCGGTTCGTCGGTGGCGACCGCGTCGGCAAGCGCGAGCAGGAACACCGCGCCCGCGATCCCGAACATCGCACCACCGACGTTGTAGAGCGCGTAACCGAGCGAACCCACGACGAGCGAGATCCCCGGACCCACGTAGAGGGTCGCGCGTTGCAGCCGTTGTTGGACGATCGCGACCGCGACCTGCAACGCGATCAGCGCGACGATCACGGCGGTCGTCGTGCGGCCCGACTCGAGGCCGGCGCTCAGCAGCGTCGCGGGGATCGCGCCGACGATCACGCCGAGGTACGGCACCACCGAGAACAAGGCGATGAACAACCCCAGGGCGACCGGGGCGGGGAGCGAAGCCTGCCGCGCGACGAGGTAGGCGACCACACCCGACGCCGCGGCGAGTGCCACCGCTCCCGACAGGTACCGCCGCGCGGTGTGCAGCGTCGTGTCGATCACCTCGCGGGTGCGGGCGCGTCGGCCCTCGTCCGCGATCTGACGCAACCCGCCGTCGACCAGACGCGGGAACCATGCGAGCAGGAAGAGCACGAGCACCGTGCCGGCGAGATAGGCGCCGAAGCTCGCCGCGGTCGCACGCGCCCGACCCGACAGGCGCGCACCGAGGTCGTCGACCGCCTGTTCGGCGCGGTCGACGAGCTCGAGATCGCGCGCGAGCTCGCCGAATCGATCGGAGTCCTCGAGCTCTTGCGCCGCGGCCGGGAGCTCGACCTCGAGTCGGTCGAGCTGGCTCGCGAGGTCGCGGAACACCGCCGAGGCGACGAACCCGACGATTCCCCCGAGGACGAGGAACACGACCGTGACGGCGATGCCCCGGCGCATCCGACGCTGCAACCACTCGACCGGTCCCGTCACCAACACAGCGACGACGAAGGCGGCGAAGAACCACCCGAGCGTTCGCCGCGCGTCGTGCAGGACCGCGAACGTCGCGAAGCCCACGAGGATCGCGACGAACAGCAACGTGACCGACAGCGGGGTCACGTGCACCCGGATCGCCGAACGCGGCGGGCGAGCTGCGACGGAGGTACGCGAAGACTCAGGCACTGCGCCGTACAGTACCGACGTGCCCGAACCGCCCCGCGCCATCCCGGCCGGTGCTGTCGTGACCCCCGCACCGAGCGCCGAGATCGCGAGTGCCGCGCGCCGCCGACGCTGGAACGTCGAGATCGACCTCGCCTCGATCGCCGCGGTGATCGTCGCGATCGTGGCGCTCCGTCTCGTGTTGCAGGTCGGCGACGCGGCGCGTGCGGCACTCATCCGGATCGGGATCAGCGCCGTGCTCGCCCTGGCGCTCGATCCGATCGTCGGGTTGATCCAACGCCGCCTCGCGGTCCGGCGGCTCGTCGCGGTGCTCGCGATCGGCGCGGCACTCGCCATCGTCGTGACGTTCGTGATGACCGTGCTCGGCCCCGCGGCGATCGGTGAGGCCGAGCAGTTCTCCGACCAACTACCGGCCACGGTCGAGCAGATGTACGACTTCCCGTTCGTCGGGTCGCGCCTCGAGGAGGCCGACGCTGCGACCTCGGTGCGCGACTGGGTCGCCGACCTCCCCGCGCGGATCGACGACGAGACCATCGGCAACGTCACCCGATCGGTGCTCGGCGGCGCGATGGCGAGCTTCGAGGTCGTGATCGTGACGCTCGCGCTGCTCGTCGACGGCGAGGCGATGGTTGCGCGGCTCCGGCGACTGTTCTCTCCGAGCCGCCGCGAACCCGTCGATCGCATCGGACGCATCTTCTACAAGGTGTTCGGTCGCTACTTCGCCGGCTCGCTCCTCGTCGCGATCATCGCGGGACTCTTCGTGCTCACGACCGGGCTCGCGCTCGGTGTCCCGCTGATCCCGCTCGCCGCGCTGTGGATGGTGCTCGTCGACCTCATCCCGCAGGTCGGCGGATTCCTCGGTGGCGCGGTGTTCGTCACGCTCGCGGTCACGAAGGACCTCGAGACCGGCGTCATCTGCCTCGTGCTGTACGTGATCTACAACACGGTCGAGAACCACGTGCTGCAACCCGCGATCGTCGGTCAGTCGGTCGACCTGTCGCCGCCGACGACGATGCTCGCCGCGCTCATCGGCGGCGCGGCCGCGGGCATCCCCGGCGCGCTCGTCGCCACACCGATCGCGGGCACCGTGAAGGCCCTCTCTCTCGAGACCCGGTACGGACCGCAGCCCCAGACGAGCGCCCACAACCCGTTCACCCGCTGGCGGGCCCGCCGGTCGGCGCGCGCCGACGCCTCACCGCCCGCGTGACGGATCCTCGCCGCCGACCTCGGCAGCGGTTGCGGTCGCGGTCGTCGCCGCAGCGGGCTTCGCCCAACGACGGCCGAAGAGCCAGATCACGGGCGCGGTCCACAGCAAGGGAGTGATGAGCGCGAGCGGGCGAGCGAACCACCACCACATCGTCGCGACCTCCGCGTAACGGCGCTCGCCCTTGATCCAGTAGCCGATCGCGAGCGAGATCGCGAGCCCGGTGGTGTGGAACAGGAACAGCGGCATCGAGAACCGGTTGACGACCTCGGAGACCCGTGCCCAACGCGGACGTCCGAGACGTTCCAGCGTCGCGTCGCGCAACAACAACGCGACACCCGCCTGGAACAGCACGAGCGCGGCGATGCACACCGTCGGTGGCGCCATGTTGGAGAACCGCTCACCCGGGACCCCGACCATCGAGCCCGGATACGCGTTCGAGTAGACGAGGCCGGCGAGCGCGAACAGTCCGCCCCACGTGAGCATCCACCCGACGCGGCGCGACGAGCGCACGAAGTCGCCGTAGAAGAACCCGAGTTGGTGACAGAACCCCCAGACGAAGATCATGTTGAGCCAGGCGACCTGTTCCATGTGGTGTGCGAAGCGCAGGACGTCGACGAGCATCGCGAGCCCGACGAGCCAGATGAGCACCAGCGCGCCGTAGCGAACGTGCAGCCAGTGCCAGATCGGGAACAACGCGATGAGCAACAGGTACACGGCGATGAACCACAGTGGGGAGATCACGAGAAGTACGGATCGCTTGATCCACGCGCCGCCAAAGACGTTCGCGACGACGATGCCGAGCACGATCCACACGCCGGCGAGCGCCAACGCCGGCACCGCGAGTTCGGTGAGGCGCTTCCCGACGAACCCCCACATCGACGCGCCGCGCGCCTGCTTGCGCAGGTAGCTCTGCTCGTGCGCGTACCCACCGACGAAGAAGAAGAGCGGCATCACCTGGAGGAGCCAGGTGATGAGCCAGAGGCCGTCGGTAAACCCGATCGGGTTCGTCGCGTGCGGGCCATCGGACTTCCAGAGGATGATCGTGAACGACCAGTGCCAGATCACGACGATGATGAGGCTGAAGGCACGCACGAAGTCGATGAAGTCGTCGCGCCGGCCGGTTCCACGCGCGCCGACCGGAGTCGTCGATGCCGGAGGCGAACCCTCGGCCGGTACGGTCACCACTCGATGGAGGCTAGAGGCGGGCGGGCGCTCGGGGTGGCGATCGCGCTGCTCGTCGTGTCGAACGTCGCCGCCAATCGACTGCTCCCGACATGGGCCTACGTGCCGTGGAACGCGACCGTTGCCTTCGCCTTGGTCGCCGTCGCGTTGCGGTCGGGGCTCACGCGCTCAGATCTTGGCCTCGACGCCGGCGGCGTGCGACGCGGATGGCGGATCGGCCGCTGGTTCCTCGCGCTGACCGCGCTCGGATACTGCGTCGGGCTCCTGCTGCCCGGCACGAGGGGTTGGCTCGAAGACGATCGGGTTCGCACACTCGGGTGGATCGAGGTCGTGTACCACGCGCTCGTCGCCGTGCCGCTCGGCACCGTGCTGCTCGAGGAGACCGCGTTTCGCGGCGTGCTCCCTGCACTCGCGGAGCGCCTCACCTCGCGCCGCCGGGCGACCTTGTTCGCTTCGGTGCTCTTCGGTGTGTGGCACGTGCTCCCCGCGTGGGCGATCAGCGACACCAACCCGGTGCTCCGCGCCTCCTTGCATGGTCGGCTCGGTCAGGCGATCGCAGTCGTGATCGCGGTCGCGTCGACGACGTTGGTCGGGCTGTTCTTCTCGTGGCTGCGCTATCGCAGCGCGAGCCTGCTCACCACGATGTTCCTGCACCTCGCGTCGAACTCGCTCGGTTACCTCGCCGCGTTCGTCGCGTGGTCAGTCCACTGACGCGTCCGACACGCCCGACGCACCCGGCTGGTTCGGCTCGTCGAGGCGGAGGAGTTCGAGCAGTGGGTCGCACTCGTCTTGCGCACGGAGCACGTCGAGCAACTCGCGGGCCGGGGCGCGGAGCGCATCGAGGTCGGTGCGGAGGTCGTCGACGAGTGCACTGCTCTCGTCGAGGAGGCCGGGACCACCAAGGGCGTCGATGATGCCGACCTCCCCGATCGCCGCGACTCGGAGCGCGATCTCTTCGAGGTGGGCCGACGCGTGGCCGAGGAGTTCGTCGACGGCGGTCGCGAGCGCACGACCTCGGGGCGTGTCGGGGACCGGTGCGGCACGGAGGTCGGCGACCAGCGTCTCGGTCGCGGCGCGCGCACGATCGAACGCAGCGCGGGCCACGTCGACACTGCCGGTCGGATCGAAGATGTCGATCCCGTCGCGAACGTCGGCGACCGACTCGCGGATCTCGCTGCGCCAGGTCGTGACCCCGCCGCACACCTCGGCCGCCCAGGCACGCTCGGTGGCGGCACGATCGAGCGCGGCGGCTTCGTCGGGACCGTCGCCGTCGAGGATCGCGTAGCCGATGCCGGCGCCCGCGGCTGCCACCACGAGCGCGACGACGAGGTTCGGCACGAGATACGGGCTGCGAGGTGACTTCATGCGCGCGCTCCGGCGGCCTTCCCGATCAGTTGAAGCCGCGGCTGTCCTGCTTCAGGGCCGTGTCGATGCAGAGTGCCGCCGCGACGACGAGCGAGCGGAGCGGGTCGGCGACGGGTTGCAGGATCTCGAGTGCATAGTTGTCGGCCGTGGTGAAGAGCGTCTTGGCGAGCCCCTCCCAGGTCTTGGTGATGCGTGCGACCTCGTTGCCCGACGCGTCCTCGATGCGGAAGTTCCACGCCCGCCAGTTCTCGGCCTTGATCGTGCCGACCTTGTTGCCACCCGCTTCGAGCGCGAAGCCGATCTTGCCGAACACGTTGCTCTGCACGACCGTGCCGACCGGACTGCCGTCGGCCCGGGCGATCTCGAACTTGCTCTTCACGAACTTGCGCGGGCGCACGAGGCGGAGCACCGCGCCGCCGGACTGGTCGCGAATCTCGTAGGTGTGCGTCATGAACTGGTCGAGGCTCGTGACGAGCCGCGCCGCCTTCTTGAGGGTCGACTGCCCGACCTGGGCGACGCTGCCGATCTGATTGCCGCTGCCGTCGAAGACCGAGTACTCGTTGGTGAGTTCGATGAACTTCACCTTCTGGCTCACCACGAGCACGGGCTCGGTGAACAGGTCGCCCGTGGGTGCAGGCGGCGGCGGTGGGGTCGGCGTGTCGGTCATGCGGCCAGGGTACGGCCGCCGGGGCGGTGGGGGCGCGCGCCTACTCGGCGGGCGCGTACGCGATCGTGACCGTGGCGAACGCCCCCTCCGCGGTGCGCGGCTCACCGTCGGGGCCGTACAGCACCACGGCACCGGTGGTCGTGCGGATCGCCAGCGTCGCACCGACGATCGAGAGGTCGCCGGTGTCGGCCGGAACGTCTCGGACCACCGACGTCTCGGCGCCGGTCGACGGATCGAAGGTGCGCACGGTCATGGCCGGCGTGCCCTCGAAGGGGCAGTCGCACACCACGGCGGCGAGGGTCTCGCCCTGGAACACCGGCGCGGTGGCGAAGCCGCTGTCGCCGTCGTCGACGACGGTCGCGGTGTCCCACTTCGGCGGTCCGTAGTCGCAGACCACCTCGCCGGCGACGCAGTCGGCCGGGACCTCGAACACCGCGACGTTGCAGCCCTCCCAACACAGTTCCGCAGCCACCATCGAACCGTTGTGGTTCAGCGCGAGCCGTTCGGCATGCATCGGCAGCGGGTCACCACTACTGCTCGTGCCGTCGTGCGGGACCACCAACTCGGCACCGCTGGCGAGGCCACGCAGCACGATCCGGCCGGTCCCGCCACCTTCGGCGCACTCCTCGGGCGCCGCGTTGTCGCGGCCCGAGTAGGCGAGCACCTCGCCATCGCCGCTCACCGCGAAGTCGGCCACGTTCTCGACGACGACGGGGTCCAACGTGGCTCCCGGTCGGGTCGCGGCGACGGTCAACGTGCCGCAGGGAGCGCCCTCGTCGTCCTTCTCGAGGTACCAGAGCGCGTCGCCGCGCACCGCGATCGTGTCGATGTACCCGCCGCTGTCGAGCACGTCCCGCCCGATCGTGCCGTCGTCGTTCAGCACGACGATCCTGCCGTCGCTGGTCGCGGCGACGATCGCGCCCGCCGCGATTCCTGCACCCGGGGTGGGATGCGGTGCCGTCGTCTCGGTCGGGTCGGTGGCGGGCACGATCTCGACGTCGGTCGAGTCGGAGGGGTTCATCGTCGCCACCACCGCGACGACGAGCGCGATGGCGGTCGCCGCGCCCCCACCGAGCGCGGCCAGCTTGGTGCGGCGGCGGGCACGGGCGCGGTGCAGGGTCGCTGGGGCAGCCTCGACCGCGGCGGGCATGTCGGCAGCGCGGGTTCGCAACATCGCGCTCAGTTCCGGGGCGAGATCGTGCTCGCTCATCGTTCGGCTCCTTCGTGGCCATCGGCCGCGAGGCCGGCGCGCAGCGCCAGCAACGCCCGCGACAAGGACGACTTCACGCTGCCCGGCGGGCAGCGCAGCGCGTCGGCCGTCTCCTTCTCCGACAGGTCGAGGTAGTAGCGACACACGACGACCTCGCGTTGGCGCGTCGGGAGTTGCTGGAGCAGCGCCCAGAGCTGGTCGCGGGTCTCGGTGTCGGGCCGGTCGGCGACGGCGGCGCGAGCGACCTCGGCTCGGGTGCGCTCGAGGTGCCGATCGGCGACGCCCTTGCGGCGCGCCGCACCGCGCACGTGGTTCACGACCGCCCGGTGGAAATAGGCCCCGAATGCCTCGGGGTCACGAAGCTCCCGCACCCGACTCGCGACCTTGATGAAGGCGTCGTGGACGACGTCTTCGGCGAGCGCGCGGTTGCCGGTGAGCAGATAGGCGAGCCGCAGCGCGCCCGGTGTGTGCTCCCGGTAGAGCGCGTCGAGCCGGTCGACCCCTTCGACCCTCGTCACGACGCCCACGGTACCGATCCTGCGCACAAGACGCGCAGCTCATCCGAGCGGTTCCACCCGGCGCGCGAAGCCACCCCAGGCTTTC
>SXJQ01000190.1 GCA_005779345.1 Actinomycetota bacterium | reverse complement strand
GCGGGTCGCCACGCCGCCGGCAAGGGCGGCACGATCCGGCGCTTCATCGAGCACCTCAACCCCCGGACCGCCAAGATCGCCGCGCTGGCGGCGCCGAGCGAAATCGAACGCGGTCAGTGGTACTTCCAGCGATACCTCGCGCACCTGCCGAACCCCGGCGAGATCGTCTTCTTCGATCGCAGTTGGTACAACCGCGCGGTCGTCGAGCCGGTGATGGGGTTCTGCACGCCGCGCCAGTACGACGTGTTCATGCAGCAGGTCCCCGAGTACGAGCACATGCTCTACGAAGACGGCGTAGAACTCATGAAGTTCTGGTTCTCGATCTCCAAGGAGGTCCAAGCCGATCGGTTCGAGGCACGCCGTCACGATCCGCTCAAGCAGTGGAAGTTGAGCCCCGTCGATGCGCACGCCCAGGAGAAGTGGGATCTGTACACGCGCTACAAGGACGAGATGTTCTCCAAGACGCACACGTCGTACAGCCCATGGATCATCGTGCGCTCGAACGACAAGAAGAAGGCTCGTCTCGAGAGCATGCGCTACGTGTTGTCACAACTGCCGTACGCGGGCCGCGAGAACGCGTGCACGAAATTGAGCCCCGACCCCGACATCGTGCTCCGGTATCACCGCTCCAGCGCGAGCCTCGACTGAGCCCAGGCGCCGCCGGGCGGCGCCGACGGTTCAACCGGCCATGAGTGCGGCGACGTCGGCGACGTTCAGGTACTCGTCGATGCGCACGATCCTGCCGTCGCGAACCTTGACGACGAGACACGCGGGTGCGTGCAACTCGGTGCCGTCGGGAGCGGTGCCGTGCAGGACATGCTGTTGCACCACACCGTCGGCGATTTCGTGGCGGGCGATGATCTCGTAGCACAGACCCTGCACCGACCGCGCCAGCCAGGCGACGAGCTTGAGACTCGGCGACTTGGGTGACTCGACCTTGGTGAAGTTCGTCCAGACGATCAGGTCGTCGGCGTAGAGCGCGTCGATCGCGTCGATGTCGCCCGCTTCGAGCGCAGCGAACATCGCGGCCACGACCGCGATCGGCCCGGCGGGTTGGCCGCGCGAGGCGTCGGGGGTGGTGCGTTCAGCGGGGGTGGCGGGCATGCGGCGCTCCGATCGCGGGGTACGGTCGGGCCATGTTCGCGCTCCTGGTCGCGCTGTTCATCGTCGTGCCGATCGTCGAGATCACCGTGATCGTCCAGGTGGCCGACGTGATCGGCGGTTGGAACACGATCGGGCTCATGATCGTCGTGTCGGTCGTCGGGGCCTGGTTGGCCCGGCACGAGGGCTTCGTCACCCTGCGCCGCATCCAGGACTCGCTCTCCCGTGGCGAGATCCCCGGCGACCATCTCGTCGACGGTGGCCTGATCCTGTTCGCGGGGCTGCTGATGCTGACGCCGGGATTCGTCACCGACCTCCTCGCGCTCGCGGTGCTGTTCCCGCCGACGCGCGTCGGATTCCGAGCCGTGCTCCGCCGCCGGTTCAAGGTCCAGTCGTTCACCGTCGGCAGCCCCGGCCGCCCGCGGCGCCCCGGCGACGATGACGTCATCGACGTGTGAGAGGCGCAGAATCGGCGCGTGGATCGCGTCGATCTCCAGTACGATGAGCATCGGCTCGCCGCCGTGTGCCGCAGGTACGGCATCGCCCGACTCGATGTCTTCGGCTCCGTGGGCCGCGGGGTCGCAGACGAAGCCAGCGACGTCGACCTCCTGTACGAGTTGGTGCCGGGCTCGCGACTCGGCTGGGACATCGAGACGCTGGCCGACGAACTCGAGCAGATCCTGGGGCGCGAGGTCGACCTCGTATCGCGGCGGGCGATCCACGCGCGACTTCGGGAGCGCGTCCTTTCGGAGGCCCGCCCGCTGTATGCAGCGTGTGGAACTTCGCCGTGCTCGGCGAGGCGGCCGCCCAGGTGAGCTCGGACACGAAGGCTCGGTTCCCCGAGATCCCGTGGACTCAGCCGTCCCGCCGGCCCGCTCCGTGCCCGCCCCCACGAATCGCTCTACTCTGCGGGCGTGATCATCGTGACCGGAACGGCAACCGCGTCCGACGGGAACTACGACGCTCTGCTCGCAGCGGCCCGGGCGCACGTCGAGCGATCCCGTTCGGAGGAGGGATGCATCGCCCACGAGGTGTTCCGCAGCGTGGAAGATCCGAACCAGCTCTTCTTCTACGAGCGGTGGCGCGATCGCGCTGCGCTCGAAGTGCACTTCTCACAGCCGGGTTCGCTCGCGTTCGTCGCCGCGCTCGGCGATCTCGTCGCCGTCGAACCGACCCTCACGGTCGTCGAGGCCGCCGAGTAGGCCCGCTCGGCGTGGCCGCGCCACCTGCGAGCGCCGTGTCGACGGTCAGTTGGTGCCGGTGAGGCCGACGAGTACGGCGATCGCGAGGGCCACGATCCCGAGCGCGACGATGCCGAGCACGATGAGTGACGGCACGATCGAACTGCTGCGAGCGAGCGGTCGGCGGGTTCCTCGCTCGGCGCCGCAGCCGGTGCAGTGGGTCGCGGTGCGGGGGCTGTAGGTCCCGCACTTGCACAGCCAGTCACCGGGTTCGGGCACGGCCGCAATGATGCTTCCGGTACGCGGAGCGGTCAACGCGCGTTCGCGTTGTCTTGCGCAACGGCCGAGCGTCGTGCACGCGGCGCGGCGAGTGCCTCCAGGTGGCCCGGGCGTGCTGACCCGGTCTGCGTCATTCTGCCCGCGAGGGTCAGGTGGCCGGTCGTCTCGGTCGACGCTGAGAATACGCAGGTGCGCGCGGCAGGCGGTCACGCCCGTCCGTCTGCCGCGCAACCTGTCGGCGTGTGCCAGGAGCGCAAGTGCTCGCCGCGTCCCGGCACCGTGACCATTGCCGCACGCCCCACGCAGTTCCGAACGGTCAATGCATCTCGCAGTCAGAACGGGCGGAGGAGTTCTGCGGGGACGGGGCAGACGTGGCCGGCGACGGCGTCGGCGGGTGCTTCGGCGCCGCGCGGGCCGACGACGCGAGCGACGCGGTCGTAGCCGAGGGTCGAGACCGCGACGCGTGCGTCGACGTCGTCGACGCACGCACACGCGCCGACGAGCGCGTCGAGTAGCGGGCGGGGGAGGACACGCCCGATACCGGCGAGCAGCCACACCTCGGCGGTCGGGCACTCCCACAGCAACTCCTCGAGTGCGGCGGGAACGACAGCATGGCGATCGTCGAGCGCGATCACCGGCACGAGCAACCGCGCCACACCGAGCGTCGAGCATTCCCACGGTTCGACCACGCGCACCCGTCGGTCGGTCGTGCGCCCGCGCAACGCCCACATTGGATCGATGCCGTCGATGCGCACGGCGACCACATCGATGTCGGCGCGCTCGGCGAGCGCGCGATCCGCCGCGGTCGGCCAACCCACGACCGCGAGCAACTCACCGTCGTCTTGGAGCGGGAGCGCGGCCGCCAACCGATCCGACGTGCGGTCGCCGTCGAGTGCGTCGCGACAGGCACGCGCCGCGGCACGCGGTTCGGGCGATGCGAGCACGTGCGCGAGCACCCACCACAGCGTTGCCGCGTCGGGATGGTGCGCGAGCATCCGTCGGCACCCCACGACCAGGCCCGGTTCGCCGGCGAGCGCCGCGAGCGCGGTCGCCGCCTCGCAGGCCAGCTCGTCGTCGTCGCCCGACCAGCGGGCGAGGGCACGCAGGCGCTCGAACGGATTGCTCACCGTTGGTGCGACGGATCCTTCGGCAGTCCGAGCACCCGCTCACCGAGAATGTTGCGCATCACCTCGTCGGTGCCGCCCGCGATCCGTGCCCCCGGGATGCCGAGCACCAACTCGTGCCAGGCATAGGTACCCCACTCGCCGCTGTCGGCGACGAGCTTCGGTCCGAGCAGATCGCCGAGGAGATCACTCGTGCGCAGGCCGTTGAGCGTCCCCGCCAGCTTGGCGATCGACATCTCCGGGCCCGGAGTCTGGCCGGCCTTGATCTTGGCGAGCCCGCGCAGGTTGTTGTAGCGCGACGCCGTCGTGTGGATGTAGAGGTCGGCGAGCTTCTGTCGCACGACCGGATCGTCGCCGAGCCCGAAGTGGCGGGCCATCGCGACGAGCCGCGTGAACGATCCCATCGCCGAACCGCCGCCGCTCCCCATCCCGGTACCGATCGACATGC
>SXJQ01000189.1 GCA_005779345.1 Actinomycetota bacterium | reverse complement strand
TCGAGCTCGAGATCCGCGACGACGACGGTCGCACGGTCCCCGTCGGCGACCAGGGCGAGATCTGGCTCAAGGGCCCGACCATCATGCTCCGCGGGTACTGGAACCGCCCCGAGGTGAACGACGAGGTGCTCGTCGACGGTTGGTTCCGCACCGGCGACATCGCCAAGCAGGACATCGAAGGCTTCGTCTACATCGTCGACCGCGCGAAGGACATGATCATTCGCGCCGGCGAGAACATCTACTGCGTCGAGATCGAGAACGTCGTGCACCAGTATCCCGGCGTCATCGACGCCGCGGTCGTCGGGGTTCCGCACGTGCAACTCGGCGAGGAGGTCAAGGTCGCTGTGCATCTGAAGCCCGGAACGCGGGTGAGCGCGGAGGAGATCCAGGAACACTGCCGTCGTCACCTCGCCGACTTCAAGGTGCCGGCATACGTCGAGTTCCACGCCGACCCGCTCCCGCGCAACCCCGCGGGCAAGATCCTCAAGGCCGCGTTGCGCGGCGGCGAAACGGCCTTCGCGGCGAACGACGATCAGGCCCTCTAGGCAGTGCGCGACTTCCACGAGGCGTGGGGCTACGCCGCGATCGTCGCCAACGGAGTGGTCGGCATCCTGATGCTCGCCGCGTGGCGTTTCGCGCGCCTGCGCGGCCGGGTCGCGTGGGGGCTCGTGATCGCCGCCGAGGTCGCGATGATGGTGCAGGTCCTCACCGGCGTGCTGCTCGTCACGGTGGAGGAATTCGAGCCTCCTCGCTTCCACATGTTCTACGGGTTCGTCGCGTTCATCACGGTCGGTCTGCTCTATTCGTACAAGTACGTGTGGAAGGCGAAGGGCTGGCTCGAGCTCGCGTATGGGCTCGGCGGATTGTTCCTGATGGGACTCGGAATCCGCGCAGTGCTGCAGGTCGCGACCTGACGGGGCCGCATCCGCCGACGCCGGACGCATCGCCGCGTAGGGTTTCGACCGTGAGCGAGCGACGGATCCGGGTGCTGTTGTTGTTCGGGGGCCGCTCCGCAGAACACGACGTGTCGCGGGTGACGGCGGTCGCCGTGGCGAGTGCGCTCGACCCCGGCAAGTACGACATCGTGCCGGTCGCGATCACAACCGACGGCCGCTGGCTGCTCGCCGACGACGCCAGCGCGCTGCTCGCGGGCGCCCGCGACGCCCTGCCGTCCGCGTTCGAGGTCGCGGGCACGCCGGTCGCGCCGAGCGCGGATCCGACGCGCGCCGAGATCGTGTCGAGCTCCGGCCCCGCGTTCGCCGTCGATGTCGTGCTCCCGTTGTTGCACGGTCCGTACGGCGAGGACGGAACGGTGCAGGGTCTCCTCGAACTGGCCGGGCTTCCCTATGTCGGTGCCGGTGTGCTCGCGAGCGCGCTCGGCATGGACAAGATCGCGATGAAGCGTGCCTTCACCGCGTGCGGGTTGCCGCAGGCCGCGTACCGGACGTTGCGCGACGGCCACGATGTCGGCGAGTTCGTCACGTTGGTCGAGCACGAGCTCGGATACCCGTGCTTCGTGAAGCCCGCCAACATGGGCAGTTCGGTCGGGGTGAGCAAGGCGCGCGACGCCGCCGAGCTCGAGGCCGCGATCGCGACCGCATTCGAGTACGACGAGTGGCTCGTCGCCGAGGAGGCCGTCGTCGGACGCGAGATCGAGGTGGCAGTACTCGGCGACGACCCACCGCTCGCGAGTCGCGCAGGCGAGATCGTTCCCGCCGACGACTTCTACAGCTACGCCGACAAGTACGAGACCGGCGCGGCGCAGCTCCTGATCCCGGCGCCGCTCGACGACGTGGCCGAGACCGCGGTCCGGTCGTTGGCCGTCCGCGCGTTCGAGGCGTGCCGTGGCGAGGCGATGGCCCGGGTCGACTTCTTCTACGAGACCGGAGGCCCGGCCCGCGGGTTCCTGATCAACGAGCTCAACACCATCCCGGGGTTCACGCCCGTGTCGATGTACCCGAAGCTCTGGGCGGCGACGGGTCTCGCCTACGACGCCCTCGTCGATCGGCTCATCGAACTGGCGATTGCCCGCCACGCTCGGCGCGAGAAGCGAGCCGGCCGGCAACGCTGAGCGGTTCCGGCCGGTCGGCGCCACACGATCGCGGTACAGGGCACCCGGCGTCGGGTCGAAGACCCTTCATCGACGCAGAAGCGGACAGCGCGGTGGTGGGGGAGACCTCGGCGGCTCGGTGGGCCTCCGAGCAGCAGTACCGCGCGATCGTGGAGACCGCGACCGAGGGCATCGTCGTCGTCGATCGCGACTACGTCGTGTCGTTCGCCAACGAACGATTCGGGGCGATGATCGGGGTCGACTCGGCAGCCGTGGTCGGTCGGCGGATCGAGGACTTCGCCACCGGCGACGGCAAGGCGCAGATCCTCGCCGGTCGAGCCGAGCGACTGCGCGGGCGGCGCGGTCGCTACGAGATCCCGATGCGCCACGTCGACGGTTCGACGGTGTGGTGTCAGATCTCGGCCGCACCGCTCTATGACGCGAGCGGCAAGATCATCGGCGCGGTCGGGATGCACACCGACATCACCGAACGTCGGACGGTCGAGGCTCGATACCGCGCACTCGCCGAGTATGCGTCCGACATCGTCTCGACGATGGACGCCGACCTGCGGTTCACCTGGGCATCCGACTCGACCGAACGCGTCCTCGGGTTCCCGATCGAACAGATCGTGAGGATGTCCGCGCTCGACCTCGTGCATCCCGACGACCACGAACTCGCCGCCACGAAGATCATCGAGCTCTTCGAGTGCCCCGGAGTACCGATCCGCAGTGAACTGCGCGTGATGCGAGCCGACGGCTCGTGGCTCGTCGGCGAGGTCATCGCCGTGAACCTGCTCGACGATCCCGTGATCGCCGGCGTAGTACTCAGCACGCGCGACGTGACCGAACGTCGCGATGCGGAGACCGCGCTCCGTGCGTCCGAGGCGCGGAACCGCAGCATCGTCGAAACCGCCGCCGACGCCATCATCACAGTAGAGAACGACGTCGTGACGACGTTCAACCGTGCCGCAGAACGGATCTTCGGTTGGTCGGAGGCCGAGGCCCTCGGGACACCGACCGACGCGTTCCTCACGTCGGAGAGCATGGCGGAGGTACGGGCGGACCAACGTTGGGCCCGCGATCAGCGGGGCACCTACCAGGTCGATGCCCTGCACCGGAGCGGGCAGCAGTTCCCCGCCGAGCTCTCGATCTCGATGATCCCGTTCGAGGGCAGGGTGGCGTTCACCGCCGTCGTCCGCGACATCACCGAGCAACGGGCGTTCGAAGCGAGGCTCGAGACGCTCGCGCTCCACGACCAGCTCACCGGGCTCCCGAATCGGCGACGCCTCCTCGAACGCATCGACGAGGCAATCGCCCGCACCCGTCGTCGCCACGGGATGCTCGCGGTGCTCTTCTGCGATCTCGATCGCTTCAAGGTGGTCAACGACAGTCTCGGCCACGACGCCGGCGACCAACTGCTCGTGATGGCGGCCGCGCGGATCGCCGACGTCGTGCGCGACACCGACCTCCTCTCGCGCATCGGGGGCGACGAGTTCGTCATCCTGTGCGAGGAGTTCGACACGGTCAGCGACGTGACCGACATCGCTCGCCGGGTCGCCGCCGCGCTCGACCAGCCGTTCGTCGTACGCGGGAGCGAGGCGTTCGTGACCGCGTCCATCGGAATCGCGATGTGGGCGGGTGGTCCGGAGACGCCGATCGACCTGCTCCGCAACGCCGACACGGCGATGTACCGGGCGAAGGACAGCGGCCGCAACCGCTTCGAGATCTTCGACGCGGCGATGCAGGCATGGGCGGCCGCCCGCCTGGACTACGAGTCGGCCCTCCGCCGCGCGATCGAACGCAACGAGATGCGGGTCCACTACCAGCCGATCGTGCG
>SXJQ01000188.1 GCA_005779345.1 Actinomycetota bacterium | reverse complement strand
GTCCTCGTGACGGAACGTGTCGCCCGCGTCGTACGTCGCGAGGTCGTGGTCGTAGAGGCCCTTCGGTGCCCGCCGGCCCACCCCGGAGCAACGTCCGGGTTCGAGGCGCAGGCGAACCTCACCGGTGACGTGTTCCTGGGTGCTGTCGACGAACGCCTGCAATGCAGTCATGAGGGGCGAGTGCCAGAGCCCGTCGTAGATGAGTTCGGCGATCCGGATCTCCACGCGCTGCTTCTCCCGGGCGACATCACGTTCGAGGCAGATGCCCTCGAGGTCTTGATGCGCGGTGATGAGCGCCAACGACGCCGGGCATTCGTAGACCTCGCGGCTCTTGATCCCGATCCGGCGATTCTCGACCATGTCGAGCCGTCCGTAACCGTACGCGCCCGCCGCCTCGCCCACGCGGCCGATGATCTCGCGCAACGAGCGCGCCGCACCGTCGAGACTCACGGGAACGCCGCGCTCGAAGCCGACGACCAACTCTCGCGGCTCGCTCGGCGCGTCCTTCGAGCTCACGGTGAGCGTGTACGGCTCCTCGGGCGGCGCGCTCCATGGGTTCTCGAGCACACCGCATTCGATCGCCCGGCCCCACATGTTCTCGTCGATCGAATAGATCTTCTCGGCGCTCGCCTCGATCGGGATGTCCCACTTCTTGGCGAGCTGGACGCAGTCGGCGCGGGTGAGGCCCCAGACCCGGGTCGGAGCCATCACCTCGAGGTCGGGTGCGAGGGCGCGCGTCGACACCTCGAAACGAACCTGGTCGTTGCCCTTTCCGGTGCAGCCGTGGCCGACCGCGTCGCCACGGTGACGACGGGCGGACGCGACGAGATGCTCCACGATCACCGGGCGCGACAACGCCGAGACGAGCGGGTACTTACCCTCGTACAGCGCGTTCGCCTTGAGGGCATGCGAGAGGAACCGGTCGGCGAACTCCTCGCGAGCGTCGATGATGTCGAGTTCCACCGCGCCGGCAGCGAACGCCCGCTCGCGGATCGCCTCGTGTTCGCCCGGGTGCATCTGGCCGACGTCGACCGCGCAACACACGACCTCGACGTCCCACTCCTCTCGCATCCATCGCACCGCGATGGACGTGTCGAGTCCGCCGGAGTAGGCAAGGACGACGCGTCGTCGGGTCATCGGGAGTTCTCCTCGTTCTCGGGCTAGAGCCCGGCCAGTTCGCCGAGGTTGGCGGCGACGTCGGCGCCACCGACTGCCTCGGCACACACCAACAGGATCGTGTCGTCGCCGGCGACCGTGCCGAGCACTCCGGGGTATCCGGAGCGATCGATCGCCGAGGCGACGACGTGGGCGCTTCCCGGCGGGGT
Source organism: Actinomycetota bacterium (assembly GCA_005779345.1). GTDB lineage: Bacteria > Actinomycetota > Acidimicrobiia > IMCC26256 > PALSA-610 > SXJQ01. The sequence continues at coordinate 6,107 of SXJQ01000188.1, read as the reverse complement.
CCGGAGCACGACGAGGTTCGCGGAGTGCGATACCTCGACGACGAACTCGCCCATCAGCCGCCGGAGGTGGTCGTCGCTTCCCGTCGCACGTTCCTTGGCGTACTCGGGGATGGCGTACGCCATCGCGCCGCCGGGGATCCGGACCTTGACCGCGCCGAGCTCCTCGAGATCGCGCGACACGGTCGCCTGGGTCGCGACGACGCCTTCGGCCTCGAGCAATTGCAGCAGTTGCCCCTGGCTCGACACCGCTTGGGCCTCGAGCATCTTCAGGATCCGGTGCTGTCGTTGGGGTTTGCCCAAAGTCGCCATCACGCGTTCTCCTCCAGCAGGTCGACGAGCAGCGCCCGCATCGCGTCCATCCGGTTGGCGGCCTGCGGCCAGACGAGCGAACGCGAACCGTCGATCACGTCGGCGGCGACCTCCTCACCGCGGTGGGCCGGCAGACAGTGCAAGAACACCGCGTCGGGCAGCGCCGCACCGAGCAGCGCGTGGTCGATCGTGTACCCGACGAACGCTGCGCGCCGCTGCGCCTGTTCGGCCTCCTGGCCCATCGAGGTCCACACGTCGGTGTACAAGGCATCCGCGTCGCGCGCGGCGTCGAACGGGTCGGAGAACTGTTCGACCGTGCCGCCGAGATCGCGCACGCGATCGGCGATGTCGTCGGGGAGCTCGTAACCGGCCGGGCTCGCGATCGCGAACTCCATCCCCGTGAATGCACACGCGAAGGCGAGCGAGGCCGCGACGTTGGTGCCGTCGCCGAGGTACGCGAGACGTCGACCTTCGATCGCGCCGAAATGGGCGCGCAGCGTGATGAGGTCGGCCAGGGCCTGGCACGGGTGCGCGAGGTCGGAGAGCAGGTTCACGACCGGTACGTCGACCACACTCACCATCCGCTCGAGCGTGCCGTGCGCGAATGTTCGCGCCGCGATCACCGAGCAGTACCCGGCGAGTGTCCGAGCGACGTCTTCGACCGACTCGCGCACATCGAGGCCGATCTCGTCGGGCCGGATGTAGATCGGGTGCCCACCGAGGGTCACGACGGCCATCTCCGAGCTGCTGCGCGTGCGCGTCGACGGCTTCTCGAACACGAGCGCGACACCCTGCCCCGCGAGCGGTCTGGGGACGCTCGCCGGATCGGCCTTCCATGCCAAGGCGCGCCCGATGAGGCGCTCGACCCGTGTCGGGTCGAGGTCATCGATCTCCAGGAGGTGGCGGGTCATGCAACTCCCTCCGACAGGACCGCGGCGACGATCGCGACGGCTTCGGCGATCTCCTCGTCGGAGACCGTGAGCGGCGGCGCGAAACGCACCGCGGTGGCAGTGACCGCGTTGGCGACGAGCCCGCGCGCGAGGAGTCGAGCATTCACGGCCTTGGCATCGGCGTCGGTGCCCAGCTCTGCCGCGAGCAACAGGCCGCGTCCGCGCACCTCGACGATCTCGGGAACCGCCTCGAGCGCAGCGCGCAGGAGCGCTCCCTGGCGCCGCGCCAATTCCGGTGCGTCGAGCCGTTCGAGCTCGTCGAGCACCGCCAGTGCGGCGCGGGCTGCGAGCGGTTGCCCCGCATACGTCGAGCCGTGGTCGCCGGGCGCGAACGCGTCGGCGACCTCGGCGCGCGCCCAGCAGGCACCGATCGGAACACCGTTGCCGAGCGCCTTGGCGAGGGTGACGATGTCGGGACGAATCTCGGCGTGCTCGAATCCGAACCACGCACCCGTCCGGCCCAGACCCGTCTGGATCTCGTCGACGATCAACAGCACCTCACGCTCGTCGCACGTGCGACGCAACTCCATCAGGTAGTCGAGCCGCGCCGGGAGCACACCGCTCTCACCCTGGATCACTTCGACGATGACCGCCGCGACGCGTTCGTCGAGCGCACCGGCGAGCGCCGCGGTGTCGCCGTAGGGAACGTGACGGAATCCGCTCGGCAACGGCTGGAACGTCTCGTGGAGCTGCGGCTTGCCGGTCGCAGCGAGCGCGGCGAGCGTGCGTCCGTGGAACCCACCGAGCATCCCGACGATGTGGTGCCGTTCCGGCCCGAAACGGCGCTGCGCGTACCGGCGGGCGACCTTGATCGCGCACTCGTTGGCCTCCGCACCCGAGTTCGCGAAGAACAAGCGGCCGCCCCCGCCGAGCCGCGCATCGAGCCGAGCGGCGAGCCGCGGCTGCAGATCGTTGTAGAACAGGTTCGACACGTGCAGGAGGGTCTGCGCCTGGTCCGCGAGCGCGGCGGCGACGACCGGGTTCGCGTGACCGAGGGAGACGACAGCGAGGCCGGCGAGGAAGTCGAGGTAGCGCCGGCCCGCAGTGTCGAACAGCTCGGTGCCACTTCCCCGCACGAACGCCACGGGTGCCCGCCCGAAGACGTGCATGTGGTGTTCGGCATCGAGCGCGACGAGTTCTGCCAGCACCGGGTCGACGGGATCGACCGGCGCACCCGCGGTCGTCGGCTCAGTCATCACACACCATCGTTCCGATTCCCTCACGCGTGAAGAACTCGAGCAACAACACGTGGGGCAGGCGGCCGTCGAGCACGTGCGCGCTCCGGACTCCCCCGCGCAGGGCCGCCAGGCACGACTCGATCTTGGGGATCATCCCCTCGGACATCGCGCCGCCCGCGAGCAACGCGCCGAGACGGGTCGAGTCGATCCGGGAGATCAAGGACGACTCGTCGGGCCACCGTTCGTAGATCCCGGCGACGTCGGTGAGGTAGACGAGCTTCTCGGCGTCGAGCGACTCGGCAATGGCGCCCGCGACCGAGTCGGCGTTGACGTTGTAGGCCTGTCCGTCGTCGTCGACGCCGACGGTCGCGATCACCGGGATCAGTTCCTCGTTCATCAACCGGTGCACGATCGTCGGATCGATCCCCGTGACGTCGCCGACGAAACCGAGTGCCGGGTCGCGCATCGCCACCCGGATCAGCCCGGCGTCCTCGCCCGACAAGCCCACGGCGTAGGGACCATGGCGGTTGATCGCGGCCACGATCTCGCGGTTGACCTTGCCGACGAGCGCCATGCGCACGATGTCGACCGTCTCGGTGTCGGTGACGCGTCGCCCATCGACGAACGTCGGCTCCTTGCCGAGGCGGCGCATGAGGTCGGTGATCGGGGGGCCACCGCCGTGGACGACGATGGGGTTCATCCCGACGAGGCGCATCAGGACCACGTCGGAGGCGAACAATGCCGCGAGTTCGGGGCTCTCCATCGCATGGCCGCCGTACTTGATCACGACCGTGGTCCCCGAGAACTCGCGGATGTACGGCAGCGCTTCGGACAGGATCGCGGCCTTCTCGGCAGCGGTCGCAGCACGCGGGTCGACGGGCGTGATCATGAGGTCCTCATGTTCTCGGCGATGTACGCCGGCGACAGGTCGGTCGTGAGGAACGTTGCACGACCGTGACCCAGCCGGAGATCGGCAACGATCTCGATCTCGCTCCCGGCCATGGCCGCAGCGAGCGCCGCGCCGTCGTGCGTCGCGGCGATGCCGTCTCGGCACACCGTCACGCCGTTGTAGGCGATGTCGACGCCTTCAGGATCGAGGTGCACGCCGCTCGCACCCAACTCCGACAGCACGCGTCCCCAGTACGGGTCGCCGCCGTACAACGAACACTGCACGAGCTGACTGCGACACACCGCCCGCGCTGCCGTCCGCGCCTCGGCCGACGAGCGAGCCCCGCACACCGTCACCTGCACGAACTTGGTCGCGCCCTCGGCGTCGCGCGCCATCTGCGCGGCGAGTTGGCGGCACACCGCGGTGAGCGCGTCGGTGAAGGCGTGGAACGCGGCCCCGGAATCGAGGGTGATCGTGGGCCCGCCGGCCGCACCGTTCGCGAGCACGAGCACGGTGTCGTTGGTACTCCGCGAACCGTCGATATCGAGGTGATCGAAGCTCACCGCGACCGCGGTCGCGAGCGCAGCCTGCAATGCGGCGGGCTCGACGCTCGCATCGGTGGTGAGGACCGCGAGCATCGTGGCCATCGCGGGCGACAGCATCGCCGCGCCCTTGGCCATGCCACCGACCGTTGCGTGGAGACCGTCCGGCCCACGAGGACCGTCGGGCAAGGCGAACGTGGCGACCGCTTCCTTGCGGCAGGTGTCGGTAGTGAGGATCCCGTCGTTCGCGGCTGCACCGGCAGCGGGGCCGCCGGCGAGCCGCGAGACGAGGTCGGGGATTCCCGACTCGATCGGGTCCATGGGCATCGGGATTCCGATGAGCCCGGTGGAACAGACGAGCACGTCGTCGGTCGCGATCCCGAGCGTGTTCGCGGTCAGTTCGCACATGCGCAGCGCATCGGCGCGCCCCTGCGCGCCGGTCGCCGCGTTCGCATTTCCCGAGTTGAGCACCACCGCCGCGGCACGATGGTCGGCGAGGTGCAGCTTGGTCACCCGCACCGGGCCCGCTTGCACGAGGTTCGTCGTGAAGACGCCCGCGGCGGCGACGGGCGCGCGATCGGCGGTCGCGACGATCGCGAGGTCGGGCAGTCCCGACGGCTTGATCCCGCACGCGGCACCCGCGGCGACGAATCCCTTGGCGGCAGTGACCGACACGAGAACTCCTAGGGGGCGAGGCCGACGAGCGGCAGGCCGGTGGTCTCGGGAAGGCCCGCGACGACGTTGGCGCACTGGATCGCCTGGCCCGACGCGCCCTTCACGAGGTTGTCGAGGCAGGCGATCGCGACGATGGTGTCGGTGCGCGGGTCGTGGCGGACCGTGACGTGCACCGCGTTCGACCCGAGGGTCGCCTTGGTTCCCGACGGCTCGTCGGTGACGAGCACGAACGGCTCGCCGGCGTAGTACTCGCGATACCGCGCCAGGAGTGCGTCGGTGGTGAGCCCGGCGACGACGGGGCGGGCGTAACACGTGGCGAGGATGCCGCGGCTCATCGGTGCGAGATGCGGCGTGAACAGCACCGTCGCCGTGGTGCGGCCGACCTCCGACAGCACGAGCTCCATCTCCGCGGTATGGCGATGGGTCAGCAACCCATAGGCGGAGAAGTTCCCGTCGGTCTCGGTGAACAGACTCGTCGTCTTGAGACCGCGGCCCGCCCCGGACACGCCGGAGGCGCAGTCGGCGATGACCGTGGTCGGGTCGACGAGCCCGTCCGCGAACAGGGGTGCGAGCGCGATGCTCACCGTCGTCGGGTAACACCCCGGGACGGCCACGTGCTCGGCGGTGCGCAACTCCTCACGGTGGAATTCGACGAGCCCGTACGTGAAGCGGTCGAGCAGTTCGGGGCAGGTGTGGGCGTGTCCGTACCAACGCTCGTGGTCGGTCGCGCTCAGGCGGAAGTCGGCGCCGAGGTCGACGACGTGCGCCACGCGGTCGACGAGGTCGGGGGCGAGGTTCTGGCTCTCGCCGTGCGGGAGACCGCAGAACACGAGGTCGAGCCCGGCGAAAGCAGCGGGATCCGTCGGCTCGTAGCGCATCCCGCCGTAGACCGATGCCAGCGACGGGTAGAGGTCGCCGACCATGGCCCCGGCGTTGGAGTCGGCGCTCACCCGGACTACGTCGAACTCGGCGTGGCCGGCGAGGAGACGCAGCAGCTCCGCACCCGTGTAACCGGAGGCCCCGAGGATCCCGACCCTGCCTTGCGTCATAGCGAGTAGTATACATCGCGATGCATACATGGGCTGCCATTTCTGCCGGGACGACGATCCCCCCGCATCGGCTGTCGCTCTCACGGGCCGCCAACGAGCGGTACTGGTCGGCCGCGGGCGTCGACCACCCGACGCTGGCGGGTGGGTCGGCCTACCCGATGATCGCCGCCAACTGCACGGTGCTGGCATGGCTCGAGACGTGCGACACGCCGATGATCCAGACCCGGCAGCATTTGCGCTCGCACCGAGCCGTGAGCACGCCGGTGGACCTCGTCACCGCGGGCCGAGTGGTCGGTCGCCACGAACGGCGCGGCCGGGACTACGTGACGGTCGAAGTCGAAGTCGAGGTCGGAAGCACCGCCGGCCCGCTGTGGACCAGCACGGTCGACTTCACTCCGGTCGAGACGTTCGCCCGGCCCGGTCGGGTCGATGTTCGGCCCGCCCGGGCCGATCGCGTGGCACGCGCGCGACTCGAAGGCCCGCGGCGGCGCGCCGTCGTCACCGACGATTCGATC
>SXJQ01000187.1 GCA_005779345.1 Actinomycetota bacterium | reverse complement strand
GGCCGGCGTCGACCTCGCGCGTCTCGCCGGCTGCCAGCCCGCGGGGGTGCTCGCCGAGGTCGTCAACGACGACGGCACGATGGCGCGGCTGCCCCAGCTCGAGACATTCGCGGCCGAGCACGGCCTGGTGATGATCTCGATCGCCGATCTCGTGCGGTACCGCCGTCGGCGCGAGAAGCTCGTGCGCCGCGTCAGCGAGGCGCGGATCCCGACCGCGCACGGCGACTTCACCGCGCACGTGTTCGAGAGCCTGCTCGACGGGACCGAACACATCGCCTTCGTTCGCGGCGAGGTCGCGGGCCAGGCGAACGTGCTGGTACGCGTCCACAGCGAGTGCCTCACCGGCGACGTGTTCGGGTCGATGCGTTGCGACTGTGGTCCCCAGCTCGACCTCGCGCTGGCGACGATCGCCGCCGAAGGCTGTGGTGTCGTGATCTATCTCCGCGGGCACGAAGGACGCGGGATCGGGCTCGGCCACAAACTGCGCGCGTACCAACTGCAGGAGCAGGGTCGCGACACGGTCGAGGCGAACCTGGAACTCGGGTTTCCCGCAGACTCGCGCGAGTACGGGATCGGTGCCCAGATGCTCGTCGACCTCGGGGTCACGACGATGCGGCTGTTGACGAACAACATGCGCAAGTACGGAGGGCTCGAGGGTTACGGGCTCGAGATCGTCGAGCGCGTCGGGCTGCTGCCCGCGCCCAACTCCGAAAACATCGCGTACCTGCGGACGAAGCAGGAGAAGCTCGGGCACCTGCTCGAACTCGAGGGACGCGAATCGGGGTTCGACGCGGACGGAGGGTTCTGATGGGGGAGTACCGGGCCGTCGAGAGCGAACTCGATGCGACGGGCCTGCGGGTCGGCGTCGTGGTCGCGCGCTACAACGAGCCGATCACCGGCGCGTTGTTGGCGGGGTGTCGTTCGATGCTCGCGGCACGCGGGGCGGCCGACTCCGACATCACGGTCTGTTGGGTCCCGGGGGCGTTCGAGTTGCCGCTCGTCGCGAAACGACTCGCGACCTCGGGAGCGGTCGACGCGGTCGTGTGCCTCGGCGCGATCGTTCGCGGTGAGACCGCCCACTTCGACTACGTCGCGATGGGCGCGACCCAGGGCATCCTCCAGGCCGGGCTCGACACCGGCATCCCGGTCGTCTTCGGGGTCCTCACCGTCGACACGCAACAACAGGCGCTCGATCGGATCGGCGGCAAGGAAGGTCACAAGGGTGAGGAGGCCGCGCTCACCGCGATCGAGATGGCCGGCCTGCTGCGCCGCCTCCCGTGACCGCCGAACCGGCATCCCCTGCGGCCCGATCGCGCTACGAGGCGATCGGTGGCGGGTACGCAGCCGCCCGTCGACCCGATGCGAGGATCGCCGCCGCGATCCTCGACGCTGTCGGCGCCGGCTCGCGCGTCGTCAACGTGGGCGCGGGGACCGGCAACTACGAACCCGACCGGTCGGGGGTGGTCGCCGTCGAACCCTCGGCGCTGATGATCGCTCAGCGGTCGCCCGACGCGGCACCGTGCGTGCGCGGCGTCGCCGAGTGCCTGCCGTTCGCCACGAGCACGTTCGACGTCGCGATGTGCACGCTCACCGTGCATCACTGGCACGATCGCGCCCGCGGTCTCGCCGAGCTGCGCCGCGTGAGCCGGCGCCAGGTCGTGTACTACTTCGAGCCGGCACTCACCGACCAGGCCTGGCTGCTGTCGTACTGGCCGGAGATCCTCGAGCTCCCGACCGAGATCGCGGCACCCGGCGAAGCGTTCTTCCGGGAGCATCTCGACGTGCGCGAAGTGCAGGTGGTTCCGGTGCCGAACGACTGCACCGACGGTTTCGGCGGCGCGTTCTGGGCCCGGCCCGAGGCCTACCTCGACGCCGCGGTGCGCGCGGGGATGTCGTCGTTCGCGCAACTCGACGCAGGCGCGACGGCGCGCGGCCACGATCGCCTTCGCGCCGATCTCGCGTCGGGCCGGTGGGATGCGCGCCTCGGGCACCTGCGCGCGCTCGCCGCGTACGACGTCGGGTATCGCATCGTGGTGGCCGGCTCATAAGCGTTCCGGCCGGGCGGGTTCGGCCGGGCCGTCCCGACCGTTGCGTTCGGCGCCGGGCCCGACGAATGGCTCGGGGTCGCGGCCGCCGGGCCGGTACCCTCGGGCGCCATGTTGCGCCTCGTCATTCCGAAGGGCTCGTTGGAACGAGCGACCTTGCAGCTCTTCGAGGACGCCGATCTCCCGGTGCGGCGCAGCAGCGAGGTCGAGTACAAGGCCCGCATCGACGACCCCCGCGTCGCGGAGGTGCGCGTGCTGCGTCCCCAGGAGATCGGACGGTACGTCGAGCAGGGTTTGTTCGACCTCGGGATCACCGGACGCGACTGGGTCCAAGAACCCGATGCCGACGTCGTCGAGTTGACCGAGTTGCGCTACGCCAAGGCCACCGACCGCAACGTCCGGGTCGTGCTCGCCGTCGCCGCCGATTCACCGTGGACCTGCGCGGCCGATCTGCCGCCCGGCGTACGCGTGCAGACCGAGTACCCCCAGCTCACCGCGCGGTTCCTCGCCGGCAAGGGCGTCGATGCCCGCGTCTCGATGAGTTACGGCGCTACCGAGGCCAAGATCCCCGAGATCGCCGACGCGATCGTCGACATGACCGAGACCGGCAGGGCGCTGCGCGCCGCGGGCCTCAAGATCATCGACGAGATCCTCGTGAGCGACACGGTGCTGATCGCGAACCGGGAGTCGTACGCCGATCCCGAGAAGCGCAAGGCGATGGAGCAGCTCATGGTGCTGCTCACCGGTGCGCTCGAGGCGCGCGGCCGCGTGCTCGTGAAGCTCAACGTCGACGAAGCGAACCTGCAGGCGGTGATCGACCTGCTCCCCGCGCTGAAGGCTCCGACGGTCTCCAAGCTCTGGGGCCAAGACGCCTACGCGGTCGAGACCGTCGTCGCCAAGGCGATGATCAACACGTTGATCCCTGCGCTCGTCGACGCCGGCGCGACCGGCATCGTCGAGCTGCCGATCAGCAAGATCGTGGCCTGAGCCGCGCGCGATGTTCGGGACCGGGTTCGGCACCGTCGTCGAGTTCGACCCGGCGCGCGGACTCGGCACGATCGCGGCCGACGATGGCCGCCGGTACCCGTTCCACTGCACCGAGATCGCCGACGGGACCCGCACGATCGCGCTCGGTACGGCGGTGACGTTCGCGGTGATCGCGGGCGGGGCGGGCCGCCTCGAGGCCGGCGCGATCACCCAGGCCGATCGCCCATCGCCTCGTTGAGCGCATCGGCGACCTGGACGTACAGCATCTGGATCTGGCCGAGCGCGTCGCGCAGCGTCGCCTCGTTCTCGCCGTAGCGCGCGCCGAGGCCGTCGACGAGCGCGGTCATGGCGTCGATCGCGACGCCCGCCTGGGCGAGGTCGGGCATCGGCACCCGGCCTTCCTCGTCGGGCGGGGTCGCGACGCCCAGGTACACGATCGCGAGCTCGAAGAGCTGGATCACGTGGTTCGCGACGATGTCGGCAGCCGGCGCCGAGCGGATCTGGTGCTGGATCTGACGGATCGCCTCGAGTTCTTCGGCGGTCGGTTCGCCGCCGCGGGGATCGCCGCCGCCGGGGGTGACGATGCCGCCCGCTCCCGGCCGGCCGCCGGCCTTTGGTTCGGCCCGCGGTTCGGGCCGCGCTTCTGGCCGCGGTTCGGGTTCCGGCCGGTACTCGCCCGAGGGCGTCCAGATGCTGCTCACGCTGGTAGCCTTTCGAGAAACCGAATTGGCAAGTGGTCCTGCTCGCCGCGATGACCTCTCCGAAGCTTCCGGGCTCGCGGGGAGCGACCCCGGTGGTCCAGGACCCACCCGGCCTGCGGACGACCACCTCCCGGTGATCCCCGCTGCGCCCGGGTACGACGGAGCAGCGGCAGCGTAGCCGTGGGCCGACGACACGATCGTCGGGTCGCGTTCGTTGGCGATCCCCGGCGACTTGTCACCGACACCCGCCGGCGAGCGTCGCCGACGGTTCGAACCAAGGAGCTGCCCCATCGCTGCTGACGAGGCCCGGATCAACGACCGCATTCGCGCTCGTTCGGTCCGTTTGATCGGCGCCGACGGTTCTCAACTCGGCGTCAGACCCCTCCCCGAGGCTCTGCAGATCGCTCGCGAGTCCGGTCTCGATCTGGTCGAGGTCGCCGAGAAGGCCGACCCGCCCGTCTGCAAGATCATGGACCACGGCAAGTGGAAGTACGAGCAGGATCAGCGTCGCAAGGAGAGTCGGAAGAAGGCCACGAACGTCAGCATCAAGGAGATGAAGTTCCGGCCCAAGATCGACGGGCACGACTACACGACCAAGATGAAGCACGTCGAGCGTTTCCTCCACGAAGGCTCGAAGGTGAAGCTCACGATCATGTTCCGCGGTCGTGAGATGGCGCACCCCGAACTGGGTCGCAAGATCCTCGATCGGGTCGCCGAGCAGGTTCAGGAATTCGCCATGGTCGAGTCGGCGCCGCGCCAGGACGGCCGCAACATGACCATGGTGCTGCACCCGCTCAAGAAGCCACCGGTCAAAAAGCCCAAGGCGCCCACGGCACCCGTCGCTCCGGTCGCAGCACCTGTCACCGAAGCACCCGTCACCGAAGCACCCGTCGCCGAGGTGCCCGTCACCGAGGTTCCGACAGCACCGGCGGTCACCGAGGACGCCACCACCGCGAGCTGAGCTCGCACCGAATCCCATGCGGGCCGGGCGCACCCGGCACCGTGCGCAAGATCCCCGTGCGCAAGATCCCTGTGCGCAAGATCCCCGGACGCAAGATCAAGGACACGAGTCAATGCCCAAGATGAAGACCCATCGCGGCGCGGCCAAGCGCTTCCGCATCACCGGCACCGGCAAGATCCGGCGTCGCAAGGCGAACCGAGCGCACCTGCTCGAGCACAAGCCCACTCGGCGTACGCGTCGGCTCGGCCGTGGCGCCGAGGTGACCGGCGGCGACGCCAAGCACGTCAAGAAGCAGCTCGGACTGTAGAGGGAGGGCGAGACGAATGGCACGGGTCAAGCGTTCCGTCAACAGCAAGAAGGGCCGCCGCAAGGTCCTCGAAGCCGCCAAGGGGTACACGGGGTCGCGCGGGCGGCACCTGCGTGCTGCGAACGAACAGGTCATGCACTCGGGTCGGTACGCGTTCCGCGACCGCCGCGCGCGCAAGGGCGAGTTCCGTCGGCTCTGGATCGTGCGGATCAACGCGGCGTGTCGCGAGCACGACATGAGCTACAGCCAGTTCATCGCCGGGCTGAAGGCCGCCGCGGTCGACGTCGACCGCAAGGTGCTCGCGGACCTCGCCGTGCGTGAACCCGACGCGTTCGCGGCACTCGTGACCACCGCCCGCGAGGCGCTCGCCGCCTGAGCCGGGCTCGCGCCCGGCGCCCATGGCCCTGCCCGCGAGCAATCGCGACCTCAAGCAACTCCGCCGCTGGCTGCGCGACCGCGACGCGCGTCGCGCCGACGCCGTGTTCGTCGTCGAGGGACCGCGAGCGCTCGCATCGTTGCGCGACCACGCGATCGAGCCGCGCGTCGTGTTCGTCGAGGAGTCCACGGTCGCCCCGGAAGGCCTCGGTGACGGTGTGGTCGCTCGGGTCGCGCGTGGCGCGCTCGACAAGGTCGCCGATACGCGCAGTTCGCAGGGGGTGATCGCCGTCTTCGATCGCCCCGGGCCGGGCGAGGCGGAACGAGCGGTCGCCGGAGCGCGCTTGCTGGTCGTCCTCCCGCGAGTGAGCGACCCGGGCAACCTCGGCACGATCGCCCGCTCGGCCCAGGCGGCCGGCGCGGGCGGAATCGTGGTCGGGCCCGGTTCGGTCGACCCTTACAATCCGAAGACCGTGCGCGCCGGCGCCGGAGCGATCGGATCGCTGCCCGTGTGGGCACCGACAGAGGAGGCCGAAGTGCGCGAGCTGCTCGACCGGGTCGCCGACCGCGGCGGGCTGCGCCTCGCCGCCGCCGCCGACGCGACGACCTCGATCGACGCCACCGACTTCGCCGCCGAACCGCTCGCCCTCGTGTTCGGGCACGAGACTGCGGGTCTCGCGCCGCTGTCGCTCGATGCCTCGTTCTCCATCCCGATGGCGGCAGGGAGCGAGTCGCTGAACGTGGCGATGGCTGCGACCATCGTGTGCTTCGAGGTCGCCCGTCGCCGCCGGGAGGCGGGTCGATGAGTGCCAGGCCCCTCATCGACCGTTCGAGCGACGCGGTCGGTACGGCGTTGCGCGCGATCGCCGATGCCACCGACCTCGACGCGCTCCGCGCCGCCGAACGGCGTATCGACGACGAGTTCGCCGCGATCAAGCGCGAGATCAAGTCCGTCGACGCGGCCGATCGCTCCGCGGTGGGTCAGGCACTCGGCACGGCACAGGCGCAGGCGCGTGCCGCGGCCGACGCTCGTCGTGGCGAGCTCGAGGCCACCGCGGGTGCGGCGCGGCTCGCCGGCGAACGCCTCGACCTCACCGCCGTCGGGGCCGAGTACCGACGCGGCCACCTCCACCCGGTCACCCAGGTGTGGCGGGAACTCGAGGACATCTTCTGTGGGTTGGGCTACGAGGTGCACGGTGGTCCCGAGGTCGAAGACGACTGGCACAACTTCGAGGCGCTCAACTTCCCGCCGGGTCATCCCGCGCGAGCGATGCAAGACACCCTCTACGTGAACCTGGGCGAGCCCGAACAGGTGCTCCTGCGCACGCACACTTCGCCGGTGCAGATCCGGCTGATGGAGTCGCAGCCGCCACCCATCTACGCCGTGATGCCGGGCCGCACGTTCCGGCGCGACACGCCCGACGCGCGCCACTCGCCGGTGTTCCATCAGATCGAGTGCCTCGTCGTCGACCGCGGCATCACGATGGGCGACCTCATGGGCACGATCGAGGTGTTCTTCCGGGCGCTGTTCGGCGACGTCGAGGCACGCTTCCTCCCGTCGTTCTTTCCCTTCACCGAACCTTCGGCCGAACTGGGTGTGTCGTGTCCGTTCTGCTCGCGGTCGGGGTGCCGCACCTGCTCGCACACCGGCTGGATCGAGCTCGGCGGTTGCGGGATGGTCGACCCCAACGTGTTCGCCGCGGTCGGACTCGACGCGGAGGAGTGGTCGGGATTTGCGTTCGGTTTCGGGATCGATCGCATTCCCCTCCTGCGCAACGAGATCGATTCGCTCCAGACGCTCCTCTGGGACAACGACGTTCGTTTCCTCCGCCAATTCTGACGAAGAAGGTCCCGCCGTGCGCGCTCCGCTCTCTTGGATCCGCGACTTCACCCCGATCGAGGCGCCGCCGTCCGAGATCGCCGACGCGCTGAACCAGCTCGGTCTCGAGGTCGACGACGTCGACGCGCCCGGAGCCGAGATCCACGATGTCGTCGCGGCCCGGATCGTGCAGGTCGTTCCCCACCCCGACGCCGACAAGATCCGTCTCGCCGACATCGAGTTCGGCGGAGGTCGCGCGCTGCGGGTCGTCTGTGGCGCTCCGAACATCGCAGCGGGAATGGTCGTCCCGTTCGCGCAGGTCGGTGCGATGCTTCCGGGCGACTTCCGGATCACGAAGCGCAAGATCCGTGGGGTCGTGAGCGAAGGCATGTTGTGCTCCTCTCGCGAGTTGGGGCTCGGCGACGACCACGACGGCATCCTCGTGCTTCCCGACGACACCGAACTCGGCGCAGACGTGCGCGACGTGCTCGGCCTCCACGATGTCGTGTTCGAACTCTCGATCACGCCGAACCGACCCGATGCCATGGGCATCGTCGGTGTCGCTCGCGACCTGGCAGCGCATTTCGGCCTGCCGTTCGCGCTGCCCACCGCACCGGCGATTGAGCTGGTCGATCGCATCGGCGATGTCTCGGTCGTCGTCGACGCACCCGAGCGGTGCCCACGGCTGGTCGCGCGTGTGGCGACCGTCGTGATGGGCGAATCGCCCGCATGGATGCAACAGCGGTTGCGGCTCGCAGGAATGAGGCCGATCAGCAACGTCGTCGACGTGACCAACTACGTGATGCTCGAACGATGCCGGCCCCTGCACGCGTTCGACCTCGACCGACTCGCCGGGCGCGGCATCGTGGTCCGTGTCGCGACCGACGGCGAACGGATGACGACGCTCGACGGCGTCGAACGCACCCTCGACGGCGGCGACCTCGTGATCTGCGACGGCGAACGCAGCCCGCAGGCGATCGCCGGGATCATGGGCGGCCGCGACAGCGAGGTCGACGCATCGACCACGAAGATCCTGCTCGAGTCGGCGTATTTCGAGCCGGCGGGGATCTCCCGGTCGAGCAAGCGGCTCGGCTTGCGCAGCGAGGCGAGTGCGCGCTTCGAGCGCGGCGTCGATCCGAACGGCGCCGCGGCCGGTGCCGATCGTGCACTCGAACTGCTTGCCGAGGTCGCCGGCGCCGTGGCCGATCCCGCGACGATCGACCGATACCCGCGACCGGTCGCACGCGAACGGGTCACGGTTCGGTCGGCGCGCGTGAACGCGATCCTCGGCACCGACCTCACCGCGGCGGAGGTGCGCGGCCTGGTCGAGCCGCTCGGAATCGAGACCGAGGGCAGCGACCCGTTCATCGCGGCGTGTCCGACCGACCGCCCCGACCTGGCGCGTGAGATCGACGTGATCGAAGAGGTCGCGCGTCGCGTGGGTCTCCAGCACATCCGCCGCACGGTCGCTTCGGCGCCGGCGGGATCGGTCGGACGCCTCAGCGAGGCGCAACGTGAACGCCGCCTGGTCGCCGACGTGCTCGTGGGCGCGGGCTTCTGCGAGGCGATGTCGATGCCGCTCATCTCCCCGGCCGATCTCGAACACGTCGGGCTGACCGCCGACGCCACCGTCGAGGTCGCGAACCCGTTACGAGCGGAGGAATCGATACTCCGGCCCTCGGTACGGCCGGGGTTGCTGCGCGCCGTCGCGGGGAACGCCGCGCGCGGCGAGCCCGACGTGGCGCTGTTCGAACTCGGCACCGTGTTCGGCCCGCCACGTTCGGGCGATCTCCTCCCCGACGAGCGGACGATGCTCGGCGCGGTGATCGCCGGCACCGTTCGCCGCGCGCCGCGGGAGCCCGATCGGGCCGTGCACGTCGGCGACGCAGTCGACGTGGTGCACGCGCTCGTCGCGGCGCTGCGGCTCGCCGACCTCGCCATCGAGGCGGTGGCCGTGCCGGGACTGCACGCGTCGCGCAGTGCGCGGATCCTGGTCGATGGCGCCGACATCGGGGCGGTGGGGGAGGTTGCGCCCGAAGTGCTCGCGCGGCTCGACCTCGTCGGTCCTGCTGCGACGCTCGAACTCGATGTCGGTGCGTTGTGCGCCGGGCGGAGGCGGCCGAACCGGTTCGTACCGATCAGCTCGTTCCCGCCGGTCAACTTCGACCTCGCGTTCGTGGTGGCCGACGACGTCGCGGCTGCGGAGATCGCGGCCACCGTGCGGGCGGCCGCCGGCGACCTGCTCGAGCGGGTCGAGTTGTTCGACGAATTCCGATCCGATGCGCTCGGCCCCGGCCGTCGCAGCGTCGCGTTCGCGCTCCGCTGCCGCGCCCACGATCGCACGCTCACCGACACGGAGATCGCACCGCTGCGGACCGCGGTGATCGACGCGGTCGTCGCCGCGCACGACGCCATCCTCCGCGGGTGACACGATGAGGTTCACCCACCGCATCCGAGTCCGTTACGCAGAGGTCGACGGACAGGGCGTCGTGTTCAACGCGCACTGGCTCACGTACTGCGACGACAGCTGCACTCGCTTCATGGAGTCGCTCGCGCTCGGTCCCGACTTCTGGATCACGCAGTTCGACGTGATGCTGGTGAAGGCGGTGCTCGAATGGCAAGGCCCGGCGCGCTTCGACGAGTGGATCGAGATCGACGTCGTCCCGGTTCGGCTCGGCACGAAGAGCTTCGACCTGCGCTACGACGCGCGCGTCGGTGAACGCGCGTGTTGCGTGGCGACGATCACCTACTGCTCGGTGCAGCCCGGCTCGAACGCCCCGATCGAGATCCCCGCCCACGTACGCACGGCGCTGGAGGCGCGCGTCTCGGACTGAGTCACTCACTCGTTCGACGAACATTGCTCCGGCGACAGCGGGTCGGGCGCGATCGCGCCGAGTCCGGCGTCGAGCGCGGCGCGCACGGCCGGCCACTCGTCCGCGACGATGGAGTACATCGCGGTGTCGCGCGACCGGCCGTCCTCGCCGGGGACCTGCGACGGCTGCCACGCTCGGAGCACGCCTTCCAAGGTCGCGCCGATGCCCTCGATGGCGCGGCGTGCATGCTCGTTGCGTGCGTCGGTCTTGACGTCGACCCGCCGCACTCGCCAGTGCTCGAACGCATACGCGAGGAGCAGACGCTTGGCCTCGCGGTTGATCCCGCTGCGCTGCGCCGACGCACCCAACCAGGTCCCGCCGATCTCGACGGCGATCGGCTTCGCACGCGGATCGTCGCGGCGGATCGCGAGGAAGCGCGTCATGCCCACGGGGACGCCGTCGGCGATGCGCACCTGCGCGAACGGCACGACCTCGCCGCGCGACTGCGCCGCGAGCAGATCCCCGATGGCCGAGTGCATGGACTCGAGGCCGTCGGGCACCGCGGCGAAGCGGTAGGCGGAGCGGTCCTCGTTCGCGGCCGCGACCAGCGCGGGGGCGTGGTCGAACGAGAGGGGTTCGAGCCGAACCCGACGCCCGGCGAGGGTCGGGCCCGGCGGGCGTTCATGGATTTCGTGCCCCGCAGGAGCATGTCCACCGTCGAGGCGGAGTTGCATCAGGACGAGATCGAGCCACCGTCCGAACTTCGTGCCGACCTCGGGCATGTGCGCGACCTCGACGAAACCGCGCCGTCGGTGCAGTGAGATCGAGGCCGCGTTGTCCGCGTCGATACCGGCGACGAGCACGTGCAGGCCGGCGTCGCGGGCGGAGGCGATGAGCGCGTCGAGCAGTGCGGCACCGACGCCGTGTCGCCAGTGGTCGCGCGTGACGTGCACGGTGAGTTCCGCGGTGCCGCGGTATCCGGGTCGTGCCGTGACGTCGCGAAAGTCGCCGAACGACGCCCACCCGATCGCGGTGTCGGTGGAATCGACCGCGACGAGCACCGGCCGCCCCGCGGCGCGTCGATCGCGGAACCAGGCCACTCGCTCGGGGACGGCCCACAGGCGCTCGGTCCACTCGATGGTGTCGGTCGCGAGCAGCGCGTTCTGGATCGCGGTCATCGTGGGTACGTCGTGTACCGCTGCGTCGCGGATCCGGAACTCCATGAGACCACTCTGCCGCACGACGCCCCGATCATCGCTGCAATTCGGCCAACTGTGATCAGGCCGAGATGCTCGTGCCGATCGACGCAGTACGGCCGGTCCGTGCGCTGCCGGTCGCGGCGAGTCGATCGCGCGTGCGGTTCCACACCTCGAAGTCGGCACGATCGGCGGCGACCGCCACCGTCGTCTCGATCTCGTCACCACCCACGACGATCCCGACGAAGCGGGCGTCGAGTTGGCCGTGCGCCACGAACGCCTCCCCCCAGGCCTCGAGGAGGAGCGCATACGCAGGCCCGCACACCTGCGTCCCCTGCGCGACGAGCCCGGGCAGCCCGAACTCCGCAGCCGTGGAGGGTTCGGAGTGGTAGTTGCCGCGACGCGAGTAGCGCCGGATCGAATCGTCGGTGACGACGGCGCGCCGCCGCGGGCCGTCGAGTCGCGCGCGCGCCACGCGATCGGCGCGGGCGGGCCGAACATCGACCCGACCGGGCCGGGTGAACGTCTCGACCGGCGTGAAGTCGACGGTGCTGGCCCACAGCGGGCCGGCGGCGCTTCCGACCTCGACCTCGACCGTCACGTAGTCCCGGCCGCGGCGTTCGTGGCGACCGACCACTCGGCCCGCGGTGACGAGGTCCACCGGCGTGCTGACGGCTCGGTGCGAGCGCAACTGCTGCCGGGTCTGGATCATCGGCGTGTCGCACGTCTCGAGCCATGCCAGGACCGTGCAGTTGGCGGCGATCATCGGGTAGGCCGACCCACCCGCCAGCGTCGGGTGGTCGCCGCCCGCGGCCGACCAGTACCGCTCGTTGGCGGCCCGGGAGAGCGACAGCCGATGCGGGGGGATCGTCGTCCCGGCAGAAATGGCAGCCCAGGTATGCATCGCGATGTATTCTACTCGCTAT
>SXJQ01000186.1 GCA_005779345.1 Actinomycetota bacterium | reverse complement strand
TTCGCCGACGGCGTCTGGATCTACGGGATTCTCGTCCCGGCCTTGGCTGGCGCGTTCGGCTGGGTGCGACGAGTACGCGGCGAGCCGGGACCGAACCGGGAGCGCGTCGGTCGGCTGCTCTCGGGCTGGTCGACGGGCGCCCTCGGGACGCCGATCGAGATCATCCCGGCAGCGATCCCGGCCTCCGATTTCGACGAGATGACCGCTCGGTTGCGCCTCGGCGGCGCCGCGAGCCCCACCGATGTGTCGGTCGTACTCCCCGTGCTGCATGCAGCACGTCCGACGGCAGCGAGCGGCACGTGGCGGTTGAGCGTGCCGCTCGACGGATCCGAACTCGCCGAACGGGCACTCGACTACGCGGTCGGCATCGGCGACCGCGTCGAGATCGAGATCGCACTGGTGCACGTGCACGAATCCGGTGACGAGCGCCACGCGGTCACGTACCTCGAACTCGTCGCGGTTGCCGTCCGCGGGCACGTCGCGCGGGTGACGGTGCACGTGCTCTCGGGCGACCCGGCATCGGCGATCCTCGACCACGCCGAGGCGCACGACGTCACCCTCGTGGTGATGACGACACACGCGCACTCCGGGTACCGACGTGCCGTCGCCGGGAGCATCGCTCGTGAGATCGTCGCCGCGAGACGCTGCTCGGTCTTGACCGTCCCGCCACGGGCCGCGTCCTCGATCGCCGGTTCATCGTCCGTTCACGGAAGCGACGCGTGATCGCGCGCCGGATCTGTGACACTCTGGTCGTCACGAACGAATCAATTGCACACCGAACGAGTCCGATCCGGGAGGTTGTAGTGAGCCGTCGTCATCAACGCACCTTCATGCCCATCTCCGCGCCGGAGATCGCGGCCCATCGCCGGGCCGAGCGTCAACAGGTTCGCGCGGCGCTCGCCGCGACCACGCGGTTGGCCACCGCCGAAGAGATCGACGAACCGGCCGTCGCCTATCGACCGCCGCACCATCGAGACCCCGAGCACGTCCATCGCCGCGCCGCGAGTCAGGGCGCACGGCACTGGAAGCAACCGTTCTGGAAGCGCCGCACGGCCGGACGCGAGCAGCGCGTTCGCACCGAGTTGGTGCTTCGCAACCTCTGAGCTCCGAACCGACCCTCGATCCCACCAACGTTGAGTGGAGAACCCGATTATTCGGGAGATCCACTCAACGTTCGGTGGGGCTTGGTGGGTTCGGTGGGTTCGGTGGAAGGTGGGGCGGCGGATCACCGTGGGACAGAAGCCTGCCGGTACCAGGCGACGGTGTCGGCGATGGTCGTCGCCATGGGTGTCGCCCTCGCGCGATCGCCGAACGTCGCACGGAACCGACCGTCGTCGACCACCCACGGCTCGGTGAACTGGTACAGCGTGTCGGTGAGCGAACGGAGCTTGCGGTCGAACAACCCGGCCACGCGCAACATCGAGCGCCCCGCACTCATCACTTTCGCGGGCCGACCGATCTCCGCGGCGAAGCCGTCGACCCATTCGCGAGTCGTGCGCGCCCGATCGATCGGCAGGTGCCAGATCTGTCCGTCGCCGACCGGATCGAGCCCGAGTGTCGCGAGCCCCGCCGCGACGTCGCGGATGTCGTGGTAGCTGTGCGGCTGATCGAGGTCGCCGATCAACGAGCCGCGCCGGCCGGCCACCAAGTTCGGCAAGAACGCAGCGCCGAAGGCCGCATCGGTCACACGTGGGCCGACGAAGTCCGAGGCCCGACCGATGGCGACGCTGAAGTCGCCACGCGCGTGCCCCTCGAGCAGCGAGCGCGTCATCTCGGCCCGCACGCGACCCTTGGTGTCGGTCGCGGCCATCGGCAGGTCTTCGCGCAGCGGCCGGCCCTCGGGCGGGCCGTACGCGTACAGGTTCTCGAGCACCACGAGGCGGATTCCGGCGGCGCGAGCCCCGCGCAGGAGGCCCGCCTGGATCGGCGGGAACTGCTCGGCCCAGCGGTGGTAGTCCGGCGCGTTGATGCAGAAGTACCCGACGTCGGCGTCCTTGAAGGCGTCGGTCGCGAATCCCGGATCGGCCAGGTCACCGACGAGATGTTCGACCCGCCGTGGGAGATCGCCCTTCGGCGTCCGGCTCACCATCCGCACGTCGTGACCGTGATCGAGGAGGCGATCGGCGAGAGTGCGGCCGGCGGGTCCGGTACCGAGGATCACGTGCGATCGGTCGTGCATGGCCAACCTCCAGGATTCGTGGCGCCATCTCGGATCGGGTCGCCACGCTGCGTTAGACTTCCTCACTGATGTTAGAGGGTATAACATATTCGCCGAACGACGACAACCCTCGGCTCGAGAACCCGGACGCGGATCCGCGCGGCGCGCCCGCCAAGCGCCGCGTCGCCCTGCGCCGTGCGGCCGTCCTCGCCGACATCAAGGACCGCGCGCTCGGCCAGCTCGCCGCCCACGGGCCGGAAGGCTTGTCGCTCAACGGCATCGCCCGCGACATGGGGATGACCGGGCCCGCGCTCTACCGATACGTGCGGAGCCGCGACGATCTGATCACCCACCTCGTGATCGACGGCTACCGGGATCTCGCCGACGCGATGGAAGCCGCGGCGGAGGCGCAGTCGGGTGGGCCGAAGGCGATCCGCGCCATCGCGCATGCGATCCGCGACTGGGCCCGCGCACAGCCGAGTCACTACGGGCTGCTGTTCGGTCCGCCGTTGCCCGGCTACGTCGCGCCCGACACGACGGTCGTCGAGGCGGCCCGCGGGTTCTGGACGATGGGAGCCGCGCTGCGCGAGGTCCTCGTCGACCGGCGGCTGCCGCGCATGTCGCGTTCGGTCCGCGCCGATCTCGACACGTTCACGGGCCCGACGCCTGCCGGCGCGCCGATGATCGAGCTCGTGTTCGACGGGTGGTCACGCGTGCACGGATGGGTCGCCCTCGAGATCAACGGTCAATTCCGCAAGCTCGCGCCCGCCACGGTCGACGCACTCTTCGAACGCATCATCGACCGTTACCTCGACGACCTCGCGCACCTCGGGACCTGACCGGGGTTCATCGGTTCCTGATCGGGGTTCACATGAGGCCGAGCGACCCGAGCGCGCCGGCGCGGCCGAGGTCGCCTTCGATCACCAGCTTCTGCGTCGTGAACGCGTCGGCCCCGCTCAGATCACCGTTGGCGATGCGCACGTAGTCAGCCGCGGTCGCTCGGAGGGTCACCTCGGCGTCGGGGTCCTCGGCCTCGATCGCGGCCACGTCGAGCGCGCCGTCACGCACCGCGATGCGCCAGATCCCTCCGGCCTCGCCCGTCAGCGCGAACTGCACGACGAGGTCGACGCCCTCGGCGCGTGCGGGGTCGAACTTCGCGGTCATTCCTGCGAACAGCTCCGCGGCCGACCCGACGCGCTCGGACTCCGACTTCGGGCCGAGCGCGCGTTCGCGCGGCATCACGTCGGCCTCGACCGCGGCGATCGACTCGGCGAGGATGTCGACGATCCGGTCCGCGATCTCGCGATCGATGGTGAGGGGCGGCGCGACGCCGACCGTCTCCATCCCCATGGCACGGCAGTAGAGGCCCCGCTCCCAGGCCTCGAACTCGACCTGGGCGCACATCTGGTGCGGCCGCGAGAATCCGCGCTTGGTCGCTCGGTCGGCCACGAACTCGATGCCGATCATCAAGCCGATGCCGCGGATGTCGCCGACCGACTCGAAGTCGCCGAGGCGTTCCCGCATCTGGTCCTGGAGATAGGCGCCGACGTCGCGCGCGTTGGCCACGAGATCGTCGCGCTCGATGAGATCGATGTTCGCGAGCGCCGCTGCGCAACAGGTGGGATGCCCGGAGTACGTGAATCCGTGGCTCACCGGCATCTGATCGGGAAGTCGCGTCGAGATCGTGTCCCAGACGTGCGCGTTCACGACCGACGCGCCGAGGGGCAGGTAGCCGCTCGTGATTCCCTTGGCCAAGGTCACGATGTCGGGACGCACGTCGTACATCTCCATGCCGAACATCGTCCCGGTGCGCCCGAAGCCGGTGACCACCTCGTCGAGGATGAGCAGGATCCCGTGCTCGTCGCAGATCTCACGGATCCGCTGGAAGTAGCCGGGCGGCGGCGGAATGATCCCGGCGGCGCCGATGACGGGTTCGGCGATGAAGGCCGCGATCGTCTCGGGACCTTCGCGTTCGACGAGCCGCGCGAACTCCTCGGCGCACGCGAGTCCGCACGCCGGAAAGGTCAGGTCGAGCTCGCACTTGTAGCAGTAGGGCGCCGCAACGTGGTCGAATCCCGGCGCCTCGGGGCCGAAGTTCCACCGCATCGGCATGATGCCCGTCGCGGTCATGGTCGCGATCGTGAGCCCGTGATAGCCGTTGTGGCGGGCGATGATCTTGAAGCGCTGATCCTGCCCCTGCACCGCCCAGTAGAGACGCACCAACTTGATGTTCGTCTCGTTCGCCTCGGAGCCGCCGGAGCTGAACATCACGTGGTCGAGCTCGTACTCGGGGGGGAACATCGACGCCAACTTCTCGGCGAGTTCGATCGCACGAGGGTGCGACTGACCATGGAAGGTCGTGAAGTACTCGAGTTCTTCCATCTGGGCGGTGACCGCGTCGATGATCTCGCGACGGCCGTGCCCGACCGACACGCACCACAGACCGGCGAACCCGTCGATCAGGCGCCGGCCGCGATCGTCGGTGATCCAGACGCCGTCGCCCTCGACGACGACACGCGCGCCGAGATCGGTCATCTCGCGTGGTGCGGTGACGGGGTGGATCACATGTGCGGCGTCACGCACGGCCAACGGGGTCCTCGGCGGGTGCTCGGTCATCGAGGTTTCGCTTTCTGTTCGTCGACGCGACGCGGAGCGCGTCGCGCGGGCTTGGTGGTCGCGGCCGGCCGCAGGGAGTCGATCAGGTGCTCGACGACCTTCACGGTCGCGTCGCGTTCGCCCGTCCGCAGTACGTGCAGGGTCGCCTCGGCCCAGGCGCCCATCAGCACCCGCGCGAGGGCGTCGGCGTCGAGCGCGACGATCTCGCCACGGTCGACCGCGGCGGCGAGGATGCCGCGCACCATCGCGACCGCGTCTTCGTGATCGGCCCGTCCGGCCTCGTCGAGCGCGGGAATCACCCAGGCGTCGCGCAAGAAGAACCGGGCCTCGCCGAGATCGCCCAACGCCGACAAGTACGCGTGGAACGCCGCGAGCATGTTGGAGACGGTGTCGCCGCGCAGCGGCATCGCCGCGAGCGAGCGGGCCGACAGGCGCTCGTAGAGCTCGTGCTGGAGCTCGCGCCCGATCTCGTCCTTGTCGGTGAACCAGTAGTACACGGCGCCCTTGGTGACCGCCGCGGCCTCGGCGATCTCCTCGATCGACACTGCGGCGTAACCGCGTGCGGCGAACTCGCGCAGCGCGACCGCGAGGATCCGCTCACGGGTCTCCTGCCCGCGCGGCATGCGACGCGCCATCAGCCGGCCGCGGTGTGCTGCTGGCGGACGTAGTCGGCGCTCCCCGCGAGAAATCCTTCGAGGTCGTTGTTCTTGTGCTTCACGATGTCCTTGAACCACGCCGGCACGTACACCTCACGACGGCCGGCAGCGATCGCGGCCAGTAACCCGTCGACGAATTCGCCGACCGGGATCGCGTCGATCCCTGGTGGCAGCGGATCGTTGTCGGGGATCGTGAACAGCTCGGTGTCGACCACTCCCGGGTATGCCGTGAGCACCGCGACGCCGAGATCCCAGAGGTCGATCGCCAGCGCTTCCGACCAGACCGCGAGCGCAGCCTTCGACGCGTCGTACGCGCCCTCGCCGGGCGACGACAGCGTCGCCGCGACCGACGAGACGTTGACGATCAGCCCCGAACCGCGCGCGACGAAGTGAGGGAGCAGTCCGAGCGTGAGTCGCACCGGCGAGATGTAGTTGAGGTGCATGACCTGCTGCACGGTGTCGGCATCGATGACGGTGGCGTGCTTGCGCTTGGGCATACCCGCGTTGTTGATGAGCACGTCGACGCCGCCGAGCTCGGACAACGCCGTCGCGGCGAGGCGATCCACCGCTTCGAGGTCGGTGAGATCGCAGGGGAAGGCGCGCGACGCTGGCGAGGCCGCGAGACACCGGTCGAGGACTGCCTCGAGGCGGTCGACCCGCCGCGCGACGATGCCGACCGTCGCGCCCGCCGCAGCCAGGCGTGGCGCGAGTTCCGCGCCGATGCCCGACGAACCGCCGGTCAGCAGGACCCGCAGGCCCCGCCAGTCGAAGCTGCCGGTCTCGGGAGAACCGTTCTCGTCCTTGGCGTCGCTCATACCTACGCAGCGTAGGATTCTCGTACTTGCCGAAGCAAGCGCGAATCGCGAAGATGGGCGAACCGTCGTCGTGGAGGTTCTCGTGCGTGCGCTCGTCTTCGGAGTCGAACCCGATCCCCAGGAGGCCGCGAGCGTCCGCACCGACGCGACGCCCCTCGAGCAGGCACTCGCCTGCACACCGATGCGCCTCGTCGATGTCGAGGACCCGGGCTTCCTGCTCCCCGACTGGGTGCTCGCCAAGCCGCGCCTCACCGGCATCTGCGGCTCGGATTCCAAGCAGGTGTTCATGGATTGGGGCAGCGTCGACATCGACAACCCGATGATCGACTTCTCGTCGTTCCCCCACATCCTCGGCCACGAGGTCGTCGCCGATGTCGTGGCGCTCGGGCCCGAGGCCGAAGGCCTCGAGGTCGGCCAACGGGTCGTGCTCAACCCATGGTTGTCGTGCGCGCCGCGCGGCGTCCGCGAGCTGTGCCCGGCCTGCCAGGTCGGCGATCTGTCGTTGTGTTGGAACTTCCGCGCGCCGCCGATCGCGCCCGGCATCCACATCGGCACATCGAAGGACGCGAGCGGCGGGTACGCGACGCTGATGCCGGCCCACGACTCGATGCTGTTCCCCGTGCCCGACGGCATCTCCGACGAACTCGCGGTGTTCGCCGACCCCTTCGCGGTGTCGTTGCACGGGATCACACGGCACGCTCCCCCGGTCGGCGGGCGCGTCCTCGTGTACGGGGCGGGCGCACTCGGGTCGGCGGCCGTCGCAATCCTGCGCGCGCTCTACCCCGATGTCGAGGTCGGCGTCGTCGCGCGCTTCGAGGCCCAGGCCGACCTCGCGCGCACGCTCGGCGCCGCCCGCGTCTTCGCCCATGCACCCGCGACCGCGCTCATCGAGGAGGCGGCCGAATGGTCGGGCGGAGTCCTGCACGGCAACCACCCGCTCCCGATGGCCTACCCCGGCGGGATCGACGTCGTCTACGACACGATCTCGCGTCGCGAGTCGCTCGAAGTCTCGTGTCGACTCCTGAAGGCGCGCGGCACGATCGTGAAGATGGGCGTCCACGGACCCACCGAATGGGAGTGGACGCCGCTCTACTTCAAGGAGATCGCCTGGGTCGGGTCGAACGCGTTCGGCATGGAGGAGGTCGACGGCGTACGCAAGCACGGCATCGAGCACTACCTCGACCTCGTGCAGACCGGCCGGATCGACCTGGGTCCGATGCTGACCCACACGTTCCGGCTCGACGAGTGGCGCGCGGCGTTCGGGGTGCTCGCCGATCAGGAGCGCTCGGGCGCGATCAAGGTCGCGATCGACCAGCGCTGATCGCGCTCGTCGACCAGGCGCGTCGATGCGACGGGCCGACGAGGCGTGTCAACGTCGGAACGCATCAGCGGGGACGATGCGCGCCGTGCCGGCATTCAGTTCGATGATCTCGGCGAGCGCGAGCCGGTGGTCGAGCCCGTATTCGGCCTCGATCTCGGCGAGCAACGCGTCGTGGTCGGAGAAGTTCGGATCTCCGTCGCGAATCGCGGTGAATTGACGGACCCAGATCGCGTGCTGCAACTCGCCGAGCTCGGTGTCGGCGACGCGGCGCTCGACCTGCATGCCGGTGAACGCGTCGACAGCGTCGACATCGTCGTACAGCGCCGCGAGCCGTGCCGCGACGGTCGTACGCCGCGTCGCGCGTACGACGGTCGTCGCGGCCGCCGCCGAGCCCGGCGCAACGCTCCGGTTCCGCGCGTCGCGGAGGTCGACGATGTCGAGGATCGCGGGATCGTCGATCGTGAGGCCGTCGGGGAGCGCCGCGGTCGTCTCGCCCGTGAGCTGTTCGAACGAACGCACGGGATCGAGACCGAGCGCGCGTCGCAGCTCGTTGTAGGTGGGCAGGCCGTGGTCGTAGCCGCGGGCGATGTCGATCGCACCGAGGTCGATGACCCCGTGGAAGCACTCGGGCGAGACGCGGTCGTCGAGGCAGGCAGCGGGGTCGGGGGCGTCCGGGCGCGGGACCTCGAAGAGCACGCTGCGCAGCATGTCGTCGATCGTCTCGTCGTTCGCGTAGCCGGTCTCGGAGGCGAGCCCGACGAGCACCGCATCGACGCCGACCGCGCGGAGCAGTTCGGGCGTCCCGAAGGTGAGGTGGAGCGGCACCGTCACCTCGATGCCGTAACCGTCGTCGACGAGCGTGAGGCCGGCGTCGATCAGCCTGGCGACTCCGGCATCGGTCAGGTGCGCGGCGGAGATCTCGAGTTCGAGTTCGCCGTGGACCTGGGAGTGGAGCCGAAACGCTGCGGTCGCGAACTCGTTGCTGATCGTCGGGTCGAGTGTCGGGTCGAACCCCTCCGACTCCGGCAACTCGACGCCGAGCGCGGGCAGGTATTCGTGGTAGGTGATGTGTTGGAGTTCCGCGACCACGACGCGCCGGGCGATCTGGAACTTCGCTTCCTCGGCGAGTCCGGCCGGCAACAGGTCGACGATTCGATTGTGCTCGCGCACGAACAGCGTCTGCACGCTGGCGAGCGCCCAGTTCTCGTCGGCTCGGCGGTCACCGGCGATCAACGCCGCCGTCGGGTTCGCGGCGAGGCGACCATCGAGGTCCATCTCGGGCGCCGCAACGCCGGGGCGGTCGGCGGCGGTCGGCAACATCCCGTCTTCGGTGAGGAGGTGCGCGTCGTTGTTCGTCGGGTTGCCGTCGACCGGACCGACGCGCAACCAGTCGAGTCGCTCGGGCGTCGAGCCGTAGACGGCGGAACCGTCGAGGTACGAACTCACGGTGTTGCGTTGCTCACGGACGACCTCCTCGCCGCGAGCATTGCGGTGACCAGTGCCCGGCACGGGGGCCGAGCGGGTGAACGCGATCGCCCCGAGGTCGTTCTGATACCGCTCGAGTGGATCGCCGGCATCGAAACCGATCGGCACCGACTCGTCGCCGCGCTCGCGCAGGCTGAGGTCGTGGTCGACGAACTGACCCCACGCACTCGCCCAGTGGGTGACGCCGCGCGCCGAGATCACGTTCTGGCCGCCGTCGGCGAACACGCGGTTGCTGACGGCCCGCTCCGACGGATGCGCGACGGGCTCCGCGATCCCGTCGGCATACCGAGCGGGTGCCCAGCGCGCGTAGGGCTGGTCGATCGCGCCGAGATGCGGGGCATCGGTTCGCGCACCGACACCGTCGAGGCTTCGGGCGTCGAGGATGCCGACGGTGAGCGAACCCGCTGCCTGCGCGGCAGGACGCGCGGCGCCCGGACCATCCGAGCACGCCGCCGCTGCCCCCACCGCGATCGCTGCGACCAGCGCCGAGCGTGCGACCCCTCGAACCCGCGCGTTCTGCACGACGGCGATGGTAGGTGCGAGCGACCGTGCCGTGCGGTGCCCGGTGCGCTACGCGGGCGCGGACACCGAGGCGGGGACCGCCGGTCCCGCGAGCCCCAGGCACGCGACCAACTCGTCGAAGGGCATCGGTCGGCCGTAACGCCAACCTTGCGCACGAGCGCAGCCGTAGCTGCGGACCTTCGCCTCCTGCTCCGGGTACTCGACCCCCTCGGCGACGACCTCGAGCCCGAGGCGTTGCGCGATCGACGCGACCCCCGACACGATCGCCTCGTCGACCGGGTCGACGGCGAGGTCGCGGACGAAGCTGCGATCGATCTTGACCTCGTCGATCGGGAGATCCCGCAGCAGCGACAGCGACGAGTGCCCCGTTCCGAAATCGTCGAGCGCGACCCGCAACCCCAGGCGCCGCGCCGCGGTGAGCTCGCGCCGAGCGGCCTCGATGTCGACCAACACGCCGGTTTCGGTGATCTCGATCCCGATGCCGCGCGGATCGCAGCCCACCGTGGCGAGGAAGCCCTCGAGCCGCTGGACCTGGTTGCCGCGCGCGAGCACGGCCGGCGAGACGTTGCACCAGATCCGAAACGACGCGTCGGCACCGGCGTTGCCGAGTGCGACGCGCGCACGGATCGACTGGGCGATGATCATCGCGTCGAGCTGCATGATGAGCCCGACCTCTTCGGCGAGCGGGATGAACTCGGGTGCGCCGAGCACCCCCCGTGTCGGATGGACCCAGCGGGCGAGCGCCTCGGCGCCGACGATCGCACCGGTCGCGAGGTCGACCTGAGGCTGGAACCAGGGGACGACGAGCCCTTCGGTCATGGCCTGTCGCAATTCTCGCTCGACGTCGAGCAGTCGTTGGACCTTCTCGCGCAGCTCGATGTCGAACACCTCGACGCGATCGCGACCGCCCTGCTTGGCCGTGTACTGCGCGGCATCGGCGTGCCGCAGGAGGTCGCCCGCGCCGTCGCTCGAGTGGAGGTTCGTCGCGACACCGACGCTCACCGTCACCGCCACCTCGCGCGCTGCCAACATGAGCGGTTCGACGAGCGAACCTCTCACGCGTTCGGCCACGAGGACGGCCTCGTACGAATCGGCGAGGGCCGGGAGGAGCACGACGAACTCGTCGCCGCCGAACCGGCCCAGCGTGTCGCCCGGACGAAGTACGGCTCCGACGCGCGCCGCGAGCGTGACGAGCAGCTCGTCACCGATCGCGTGACCGAGCGAATCGTTCACGATCTTGAACCGGTCGACGTCGAAGAACAACACGCCGACGACCGCTCCGGTCCGGTGCGACTCTGCCAGCGCGCGCTCGAGCTCGTCGAGCAGTGCCGGTCGGTTCGCGAGACCGGTGAGCGAGTCGCGCAACGCGCGTTCGGTGAGCTGGCTGTTGGCGGCAATGAGCCGCTCGTTCATCTCGGCGGTCTGGTGTTGTTGGGTCGTGAGGTCGGCGATGAGATCTCGGTTCGCGTGCTTCAACTCGATCTCGTTCACGACGATCCGATTCACGTCGTGGTGGAGCGAGACCATCGCGATGCCATAGATCAGCACCGCGTACCCGATGAGGTGCGTCACCCGTTCGTCGCTCGCGAGGAACACGACGCCCATCACCCCGAGCAGCGGAATCTGTGCCGCGTAGAAGTACGCGCGGTGCGCGGCGGCCGAGACGATCTGCGTTGCCGAGACCCCCGCGGCGAACATCGCGATCACCGCGCGCAGCTCGACGTGTTCGGGTCCGGGGAAGCCGAACAGGCTGACCGACGACCAAGCGATCCCCACGAGGAACCCATAGGCCGGGATCGGCCACCAACGCGTGATCTCGACGCCGGCGCGCCGGCGGACCCGATAGGCCCAGACGGAGACGAGCCCGAACACGTTCGCGCCGGTGACGAGGACGACGAGCGCGATCCGGCTCGAGGTCGGGGTCGAGTCTCCGAGGATGTTGGCGAGCACCAACGACGCGGGAAGCCCGAGCGGCGCGCCGCGCAGGATCGACCGGTTCGTCTGTTCCAGGCACTCCGCTCGCACCCGCGCCGAGGTCATGTGGACGTTTCGACCCAGCAGTCGCGGCGCTGGAGAGGATTTCGTGGCCGCGGGCACCCGAGCGACTACCGTGAACCTGACGCCCGTGTCAGGTTCAGCGTTTCTCCGGAGGTCCCCGCATGACCGTCGCCGTGCCGAGTGCACCCACCGACCGGTACACGATCATCTCCGCCGACTGCCACGGTGGCGGGTCGGCGAACCAGTACCGCGAGTACCTCGACCCGAAGTACCGCGACGAGTTCGACGCCTGGCGGGGCGGCTACAAGAACCCCTACCGCGACCTCCAGGGCGACAGCCGCACCCGCAACTGGGACGACACGCGTCGCTGGAACGATCTGCACGCCGACGGGCAGGTCGCCGAGGTCCTGTTCCCCAACACGGTCCCGCCCTTCTTCCCCACCGGCATCGTGATCGCCCGCCCGCCGACCCGCGACGAGTACGAGCTCCGTTGGGCCGGGATCCGCGCTCACAACCGCTGGCTCGCCGACTTCTGCGCGCTTGCTCCCGACCGGCGCGCCGGGATCGCGCAGATCTTCCTGAACGATGTCGACGAAGCGGTACGCGAGGTCCACTGGGCCAAGGCCGCCGGACTGCGCGGCGGTGTCCTCGTCCCCAACATCCCGCCCGATCACCCCGACCTGCTCCCGATCTACGACCCGAGCTACGACCCGATCTGGCGTGCCTGCGAAGAACTCGGCATGCCGGTCAACAGCCATGCGGGCACCGGCCTGCCGGACTACGGCACGTACCCGTGGACCCAGGCGCTGTGGGTCATCGAGACGCCGTTCTTCGCGCACCGCCCGCTGTGGTTCATGATCATGAGCGGCGTGTTCGAGCGGTTCCCCAGGCTCAAGTTCGTGATGACCGAGTCGGGCGCCGGTTGGGTCGCGCCGCAGGTGCGCCAACTCGACGGGTTGCACCTGGCGATGAAGATGGGACGCACGGGTGAGGTCGGGTTCGATCCGGCAACCGCGCTCCCCCTCAAGCCGAGCGAGTACTTCGAACGCAACTGCTGGATCGGCGTGAGCTTCCCGAGCCCCAACGAGGGACGGGCGCGCGACAAGATCGGGCTCCACAAGTACATGTGGGGCAGCGACTATCCCCACCACGAGGGGTCCACACCGTTCTCCAAGGAGAGCCTGCGCCGCGCGTTCTCCGGCGCCGACCCCGCCGACCTCCACCGGATCTTCGCGTTGACCGCGGCGGAGGTCTACGGGTTCGACCTCGAACGGCTCGCGCCGTACGCCGCGGAGCACGGCCCGACCGTGGCGGAGATCGCCGAACCCTACGAGGGTGTCCCCGACGGCGCGACGAGCCCCTGCTTCTACCAACCGTAGGCACGCCTCGGTCGAGCGACCACTCGGCCCCCGACCGCTGGGCCGGCCGCGACCTCCTACGATCCCGCGATGAGCTTCCCCCGGATCGAATCCCTCGTCGCCGCCGCCCAGGAACAGACCGGCCACGACGACCTCGGTGAGGACTCCTGGCAGGAGGGCCTCGATCGGCTCCTCCACGCGCTCGAGCACGAGGCCGCGCTGAACGACCTCGGACGGGCGATCGTCACGGGGGAACTCACCGGCTACCTCGCGACCCGTCTCGGGATCGTCGCCGAGCGAGCGCGGCATCCCGAGATCGCCGACGCCGACGTGGTCCCGCCGATCGTCATCGTCGGTCAGGGTCGCACCGGCACCACCATCCTGTACGACCTGCTCGCGCAAGACCCCGAGACGCGCGTGCCGCTCACCTGGGAGGTCGAACGGCCGTTCCCGCCACCCGAAACCGCGACCTATGAGACCGACCCGCGTATCGACGAGGTCGAAGCGACGCAGGCCGCGGTCGACCTCGTCATCCCGGGATTCCGCACGATGCACCCGCTCGGCGCGCGCCTTGCGCAGGAATGCGTGCGCATCACCGGGGTCGACTTCCGGTCGATGATCTTCCCCACGCAGTATCGGGTCCCGTCGTACGCGCGGTGGCTCCTCGACGAAGCCGACATGGCCTCGGCCTACCGCGGGCACCGGATGTTCCTGCAGCACCTCCAGTCGCGGCACCCGACCCGACGCTGGGTCCTGAAGTCGCCGGGTCACATCTGGTGCCTCGGCGCGCTCCTCGACGAGTACCCCGATGCGATCCTCGTGCAGAC
>SXJQ01000185.1 GCA_005779345.1 Actinomycetota bacterium | reverse complement strand
GGATTGATCGAGTTGACGATCTGGACACCGTCGCGCGCGCCGAGTTCGCGCACCAGGTCGAGTGCGTCGTCGAAGTTGCCGCGGATCTGCAAGGTGCGCGCACCGTGGATGAGCGCCTGGGCGAGCTTGCCCAGCGCGACGTGACCCTCCGGGATCAGCACCGCGCACAGGAGCCCGGCACGAGTCGCGTAGGCCGCGGCCGATGCGCTCGTGTTGCCCGTCGAGGCGCACACGACGACCTTGGCGCCGCCCTCGAGCGCCTTGCTCATCGCCATCGTCATCCCGCGATCCTTGAACGACCCGGTCGGGTTCAGACCCTCGCACTTGAGGAAGACGTCGCAGCCCGTCGTCGCCGACAGACGCGGCGCCGGCACCAATGGCGTGTTGCCTTCGAGCAGCGTGACGACGGGGGTCTCGGTGTCGACGGGGAGACGATCGCGATAGGCCTCGATGAGCCCGGGCCAGCCGCGGTGCGGGCGGGTCACGACTCAGCCCTCCCGGCCGATGACCCGCAGTACCGAGCCGACCCGCTGGACGGGGTCGAGTTCGCGGACCTCGTGGATCGTCGCGGTCATGGCGGCCTCGCGCGCGAGGTGGGTGACGAAGATGAGGTGCGCCTCGGAGGCCTCGCCCTTCTGCTGCATCGACTGAATCGACACGCCGTGGCGACCGAACACGCCCGCGATGGCGGCGAGCACACCGGGCTGATCGGCGACGTCGAGGGTCAGGTAGTACTGGCTCTGCACCTCGTCGATCGGCAGGATCGGCTTGCGCGCGAGCGTGCCGAGCGTCGCGCCGGGCGCGCCGGAGTGCAGGTTCTTGGCCGCGTCGATGAGATCGCCGAGCACCGCGACTGCCGTCGGACCGCCGCCCGCGCCGCGGCCGTAGAGCATCACGTCGCCCACGGTGTCGCCCTGGACGAAGACCGCATTGAAGCTGCCGCGCACCGACGCGAGCGGATGGTCGGCGGGAACCATCACCGGGTGGACGCGCACCGCGAGCGAGGTCGAGGTATCGGCACCGGCACCGGTGCGTACCTCCTCGGCGACGGCGAGCAGCTTGAGCACGTAGCCGAGGTCGGCCGCCGCGCGGATGTCGGCCGCGGTGATGTCGCTGATGCCCTCGCGGTACACGTCGCCCGCGACGACCTTGGCACCGAACGCGACGGTCGCGATGATCGCGGCCTTGGCCGCCGCGTCGAAACCCTCGATGTCGGCAGTCGGGTCGCGTTCTGCGAACCCGAGGCTCTGCGCCTCGGCGAGCGCGTCGGCGAAGCTGCTCCCCTCTTCGGTCATCCGCGTGAGGATGTAGTTCGTCGTACCGTTGACGATTCCCATCACGCGCCGGATCCGTTCGCCCGCGAGGCTCTCGCGCAGCGGTCGCAACAATGGGATCCCGCCGCCGACGCTCGCCTCGAACAGGAGGTCGACCCCGGCTGCCTCGGCGGCGTCGAACAACTCCTTGCCGACGTTCGCGAGCAGTTCCTTGTTGCCGGTGATCACGGGCTTGCCGAGTTTCAGCGCCTCGAGGATGAGCGAGCGGGCCGGTTCGATACCACCGATCACTTCGACGACGACATCGACGTTCGGGTCGCGCACGACCGCCTCGGCGTCGTTCGTGAGCACGCCCGCCGGCAGATCGAGCCCGCGATCCCGACTCAGGTTGCGCACCGCGACGCGCGTGACGTCGAGTCGGATTCCCGCCCGCGATCTGATGATGTCGGCGTGGTCGCGGATCAGCGTCACGAGCGACGCGCCGACGTTGCCGCAGCCGAGGATCCCGACCCTGACGACGTCGGATCCCGCTTCGGTGGCGGAGGCGAGGGACTCGGGGGCGGTCATACGGGGTCCAGTCTGCCAAACAGGTCGCGGGCGAGGAGGTCGTCGACGGTCTCGCGCCGAACGACGAGACGGGCGTCACCGTCGCGGACGAAGACGACGGCGGGCCGCAATGCGGCGTTGTAGTTGCTCGCCATCGCGTGACCGTACGCGCCCGTACAGGGCGTCACGAGGAGGTCGCCGACCGCCAGGTCGGCCGGCACCGCGGCGTCACGGACCAGCAGATCGCCCTGTTCGCAGTGTTTGCCCGCGATCGTGACGATCCGCGTCCGGTCGGCGGTGACACGAGTCGGCACGAAGGTCTCATAGCCGGCTCCGTAGAGCGCGGGCCGGGGGTTGTCGGAGATCCCACCGTCGACACTGACGTAGGTGCGGATCCCGGGGACCTCCTTCACCGTGCCCACGCGGTAGATCGTGAGCCCTGCCGGTCCGGCGATCGAGCGCCCGGGCTCGGTCGTCAGCGCCGGGCGGCTGCGCACACCATGGGCGGCGAGCGCGGCACCGAACTGCTCGTGGACCCCGGCCGCGTGCCGCGCGATCGACGGCGGGTCGTCGGTGGCGAGATAGCGGACACCGAGACCGCCGCCGAGACTCAATTCGCCGACCTCGATCCCGACAGTGGTCTCGATCTCGGCGACGAGCGCGACGAGGCGCTGCAGCGCGGCCTCGAAGCCCTCGGGTCGGAAGATCTGTGAGCCGATGTGCGCGTGGAGACCGTCGAACGTCACGACGTTCGACGCCGCGATGTGCTCGACGACCCGCAGGGCCGCGCCCGACTCGAGCCCGAACCCGAACTTGGAGTCGACCGTGCCCGTGGCGAGGTACTCGTGCGTGTGCGCGTCGACGCCCGGGTTGACGCGCACGAGCAATCGCGCCGAGGGCAACGACTCCGATCGCACGAGCGCCTCGATCCGATCGAGCTCGTCGACGCTGTCGAGCACGACATGACGGATGTCGGCGCGGACGGCGTCGCGCAACTCCGCGACCGACTTGTTGTTGCCGTGCATCACGATGCGCGACGCGGGAAATCCGGCCGCGAGTGCAAGTGCGAGTTCGCCACCCGTGGCGACGTCGAGGTCGAGTCCTTCTTCGTCGACGAGACGGACCATCGCGCCGCAGAGGAACGCCTTGCTCGCGTACGCGACCCCGCCGGGAAATCCCGCTCGGTACTCGCGGCAGCGGCCGCGCAACTCGGCTTCGTCGTAGAGGTACAGAGGGGTGCCGAACTCCTCGGCCAGGGCGCCGACGTCTCGCCCGCCGACCGACAACCGGCCGGCGGCGTCGATCGTCGCCGAGCGCGGCAGCAAGGACGCGTCGAAGACGCTCACGCGCCTGGCTCGGATACGGGCGGCTCGGACTCGGGCAGGTCGTCGACGCGCGCCATCTCGTCGGGCGCGTGGACGCCGAGAATCGCCAACGCGTCGGCGAACCCGATGCGGCAGGCCTCGGCGAGCCACAACCGCGGTTGGACGAGCGCCGGTTCGGCATCGAGCACCCTGCACGCGCCGTAGAAGCCGTGGAATGCGCCCGCGAAGTCGTGGACCCAATGGGTGAGCTTGTGCGGCGCGCGCGCGGCGGCCGCCTCGGCGAGCACGTCGGGGTAGACGGCGAGCCGGCGCAGCAGATCGGTCTCCCGCTCGTGCGTGAGCGACGCGAGGTCGACGTCGTCGAGCGGTACACGCACGATTCCCGCCCCCGCCGCGCGACGACCGATCGACGCGATCCGGGCGTGCGCCATCTGCACGTAGTACACCGGGTTCTCCATCGACTGCGCAGTGACCACGTCGAGGTCGAAGGTCTGCTTCGTGTCGAGGCTCTGCAGCAAGAAGGTCATCCGGGCGACGTCGGCGTCGACCTCGTCGAGGATGTCGGCGAGCGTGACGATGTTGCCGGCCCGCTTCGACAACTTGATCTCGACCCCGCCGCGGATCAGCTTCACGAGCTGGCCGAGGATGATCTCGGGCTCGCCGGTGCGGCCCGTGAGTGCCTCGACCCCCGCCTGCAGCGACTTGACCTGGCCGTGATGATCGGAGCCCCAGATGTTGATCAAGTGGGTGAAGCCACGTTCGTACTTGTCGCGGTGATACGCGAGGTCGTTGCAGAGGTACGTCGTCGTACCGTCGCCGCGGACGAGCACGCGGTCGCGCGTGTCGCCGAAGTCTTCGGTGCGGAGCCACTCCGCGCCGTCGCGTTCGTAGGTGAGCCCGCGGTCGCGGAGCACGGCGAGCACCGCCGCGACATCGCCGCGTTCGTGGAGCACGCGCTCGGAGAACCACGTGTCGAACGTGACACCGACGCGGGCGAGGTCGTCGCGGATGCCCGCGACGATGCGCGCGACGCCGAGCTCGAGCAGCTCGTCGTCGTCGAGATCGCCGCCATGCTCCTCGCGGATGGCAACGGCGAGGTCGCCGAGGTACGCGCCGCGATAACCGTCTTCGGGGAGATCGCGGCCGTGGTAGCGCGCCGCCAAGGATTCGCGCAGCGTGACGAGTTGGTTCCCCGTGTCGTTGAGGTAGTACTCGCGGTGCACCTCGGCGCCCTGGGTCACGAGCAGGTTCGCGATCGCGTCGCCGGTCGCGATCCAACGACCGCCGCCCGCATGGAGCGGCCCGGTCGGATTCGCCGAGACGAACTCGAGATTGATCTTCTGTCCGGCGAGTGCCTGGCCCGATCCGTACCCGGCGCCCGCTGCCACGACCGCACGCAAGACCTCGTGCAACCAGCTCGGCGCGAGCGTGATGTTCAAGAAGCCCGGCCCGGCGATGTCGACCGCCGACAGGTGCGCCAGGTCGGCGCCGAGCAGGAAGTCGCGGATCGCCTCGGCCACCGCGCGCGGCGGGCGGCCCGCGGGCTTGGCGAGTTGCAGTGCGACGTTGGTCGACCAGTCACCGTGTTCACGCTGGCGCGGGACCTCGAGCACGATCGGCCCCGGATCCGGCAGCCCCGCCGCGGTCACCGCCGCTCGCAGTGCTGCGGCGAGTACGTCTCGGATCACGGGCGGGCGAGTCACTCGCTGACGGCTTTCTGCGGCGGCGGGGCGAACGTCGGATGTTACCGGCGTCACAGGCCCGACCTCCGTGGGTTCCGATTCCCGAAATGGGACTCATCGACCTATTCCGCTTTCGAGCGTTCGGATTACCATTCGCGATCCGGCCATCGAGATCTCGTTGGCCCGCGACGACAGGAGGTCGGTGCCGGTGACGGATCGTCAGGTGGGTCCCGGGCGCGGTCTGGCAGCGATCTTCGCGCCGACCGACACGGCCGACGGCCTCTCCGACAGCCCGTCCGACGGCAGCGACACCGCACGGGCGACGACCCCTTCGGCAGAGGGAGCAGCGCGCATGGGCAGGCTGAGCGGACAGTTGGCCGCCGAGCTCGCGCACAACGAGAGCGGCCTCGCGCTCGTGTACCGAGCACTCGACGCGCTCG
Source organism: Actinomycetota bacterium (assembly GCA_005779345.1). Classification (GTDB taxonomy): domain Bacteria; phylum Actinomycetota; class Acidimicrobiia; order IMCC26256; family PALSA-610; genus SXJQ01. The sequence goes on along the minus strand of SXJQ01000185.1, from coordinate 8,078 downwards.
TCGCGGAGTTCACCCTCGAAGACGCGGCGATCGTCGTCGACGAACCGGGCCTCGGTCGCCAGGTCTTTCGCGCCGGACGTCGCCCGTTCGACGAAGACGACGAGGCGCTCCTCGACGCGCCCGCCGGCCTCTACACCGAGCCGCCGTTCGACGACCACGAATTCGACCGCGACCTCATCGTCAGCATCTGTGTGCTCGCACTCCGCATGGACGTGCTCCGCTACGACGCCTGGCACGATCCGCTCACGGGTCTGTACGACCGGCGCAGCTTCGACCGCCTGCTCGAGATGGCGATCGCACGCTCGAACCGGTACGGGTGGGGCTTCACGTTGGTGATCGTCGACCTCGACGGGCTCAAGCAGATCAACGACTCCGCGGGGCACGCGGCCGGCGACCAGGCCTTGCGCGATCTCGGCGAGCGCTTCCGCCGGGCCCTGCGCTTCGGCGACAACGCGGCCCGCATCGGCGGCGACGAGTTCGCGATGATCTTGCCCGGCACCGACCCGACCGGCGTCCCGACCCTCATCGACCGGGTCCGTGCGGCCAACGCCGGGCTCGAGACGCCGCCGCCGGAGTTCAGCCACGGCATCGCCGTCTGCCCCGACGAGGCCGCCGACTTCGACACCTTGTTCAAGCTGGCCGACGAACGGCTCTACGACGACAAGGAACAGCGCAAGCAAGCGATCGAGGGGTCCCCAGAATGATGCTCGACGACCTCGAACTCGAACTGCGCAAACTCCCGGGCGTGCGTGCCGCCGGCTTCGACGACCGCGGCGACCTGTTGCTCGTGCAACTCCACGTCTCACCGGTGGAGACCCAAGAGGTGCCGATTCCCGTCGCGGCCACGCGCATCGCGGCCCGGCACAGCGACCGGCCGGTCGCGGTCGAGGTCATCCGTTGGCGCGACCGCGGGGAGCGCGCCGTCGCCCCCGTCACGTCGATCGCGCCGCCCGTCGCGGCACCCGCGCCGGTCGTCGCGGTCGCCGAACCCGAGCGCGCGACCCGACCGCGCCTGCTCGCGGTCCTCTCGTTCCCCGACACCGACGAACTCGAGGTCCACCTGATCCTCGCCGGGCGCCGCACGATCGGGCGCGCGCCCGCGACGCGCGGGCTTCCCGGTGCCGTCGACGCGACCCTCGCCGCGATCCGCTCGCTCGGCGCCGACCTCACCCTGTCGACCGTGTGGGCACGAGCCATCGAGGCCACCGACGAGTCGACGCTCGTCGCCGTCGCGCTCGATGCCGGCGACGACACCGTGCTCTACGGACTCGCCTCGGGATCGAGCCCGATCGACGGCGCCGCCCGCGCGACGCTCGACGCGGTCAACCGTCGACTCTCGTTGTCGCTCGCCGCCTGAGGTTCCGCGGTCGCGTCACTCCGCCGTTGCGGGCGATGCGGCCGACCCCACGCATCGTCCCGACGAAGATCGCTCGCTGATCGCGGCTCATCGGCGCGGTGAGCGCGGCCCGCACCGACTGGGCCACGACCCCGAGCCAGAACCAACGCAGCCGCATCCGGCCCGTCCGCGCGGAACAGCGACGATGCCGCGCCTCGATTTCACGCGCCGCGGTTTCCGCGAGCGGCGGCCGCCCGACTCCCGACTCGAGGTGACGGACCCGCGCCGCGGGGAGCACGCGGAGTTGCCATCGCTGCGCGACGCGATAGGTGAACTCGACGTCTTCGCCCTCGAACTCGAACGAGGGGTCGGGACGCACCTCGGCGAAGACGACCCGCCGGAAGCTCATCGCCAGGCCCGGCAACCAGTCGACGATCGGCGCCGCGGGAGACGAGGCCGCCGGAGACGAGGCCGCCGGAGACGAGGGCGACATGTCGTACACCCGCACGTTCCGGCCGCTGCGCAACACGGTTCCTTCACGAACGCTGTCGAGCCCCAACAACGCGTCGATCCGCCACAGCCGCGGCCGCGGCGGCTGGTCGACGCTCGTCGCGCCGACGCCGCCGAGGCGGCCCGTCGCGTCGCCCGCGAACGCCGCGCCGACCGCGAGGAAGTACCCGGGCTCGAGCACGACGTCGTCGTCGAGAAAGCAGACGATGTCGTTGACCGTCGCGTCGATCCCCACGTTGCGTTGCCGCGGGAGGCCGGGCGGTGCCGGGCAATGACGCGGCGCGGCGGCCGCGACCGGCCAGCGTTCGGCCGCCACCGCCACGACCTGGCGGCTCGCAGCGTCGTCGCTGCTGTCGACCACGACGATTGCGGCAGGGAGCGGACGCTGCTCGGCAACCGACGCGAGCAGCCGGGCGAGTTCGTCGGGTCGGTTGCGGGTGCACACCACGAGATCGGCAGCGAACACGGACGGCACGGCCGAACGCTATGTCGCGAGCACCGTGCGGGTATCCTCCGCGCCCCTGCCCTCGTAGCTCAGGGGATAGAGCATCGGCCTCCGGAGCCGTGTGCGCAGGTTCGAATCCTGCCGAGGGCGCTGATCGTGAGGTTTGCTCGTGCTCGTCGAGCCGGTTCGTGCTCGTCGAACCTGTTCATGCGTCGAGGTGGTCGTGGGCGGACTCGAAGCAGCAGATCCGCGGTACGCGGCCTTGTGGGCGAGCGTCGAGCGGGTGCTCGGGTCCGATCCGCGTGTCAGGTCGGTCGAACTCGCCGGTTCTCTGGCCGCGGGCACCGCGGATGAGTGGAGCGATCTCGATCTCGTCGTCGTCACCGACGCCGCGCACCACGACGCGTTCCTCGCGGCGTGGCCCGAGTGGTTGGCCGCGATCACGCCGACGGTGTTCGCCCGCACGCCGATCGCGCCGTTCATCGTCAACTGCGTGACCGACGAGGGTCTCACCCTCGACATCAGCGTGCATCCGGGCGAGGTGCTGCAGTTCCCCGTCGGGCCGGGCTACGCCGTCGGGTCGTTGTCGGGGGTCCGGTTCGCCGACATCGGCGAGGCCCTCGAGTACGCGGTCGCCGAACAGCTCCGCGGCATGGCCGGGCCGTTCGTCAGCCTCGTGCGACGCGGTGAACACTTCCGTCACCTCACGGGTGTCCCGCACCTGCTCGGCCTCCTGTCGACGGTGTTCCTCGCCGAGACGGGCGCGGCACCGCCGCGCAAACTCTGGAACGCGACCTACACCGACGAACAACTGGCAACCGTCGCCGCACTCCCGGCCGTGTCGGCGGATCGCGACGCGCTCGTGACGTTCGGCCTCGCCGTGGCTCGGCTGACGATCACGCGATCACGGCCGCTCTACGACCGCTATGGGCTGGTGTGGCCGAGCGAACTCGCCGCGGTGGTCGCGCAGCGACTGCAGGACGCGCTCGACATCGACGCGAGCGACTGGCTCTTCTGACCAGCTCGGTCGCGCGCCTCGGCACGGTCGGGAGCACGGCGACCGACGGCCGATACCCTGGCCGCCATGACCCAGGATCACGCTGCTCGCCACGCCCGGGATCATTCGCTGCCGTTCGGAGACGGTCGCTTGACGACGGGTGAGTGGATCGAGGTCCGTTCGCCCTACGACGACGCGCTGCTCGGCCGCGTCCCCGCGGCCACGGCCGCGCACGTCGACGAGGCCGTCGCGATCGCCCGCGAGGTCCGGGCAGCCGGCCCGCTCGCGCCCTACGAACGCGCCGAGATCCTCGATCGTGCCGCGACCGCGCTCGCAGCGCGGGTCGACGAGTTCGCCGCCATCGTCGCGGCCGAGGCAGCCAAACCGATCCGCACCGCACGGGTCGAGGCCCAGCGAGCGGTGAGCACGTTCCAGTTCGCCGCGGTCGCCGCCCGCACGCTCGCCGGCGAGGTCGTCCCCATGGACGCCTCGGTCGCCGGCGCAGGCAAGCTGGCGTTCACGTTGCGGGTGCCGATCGGAGTCGTCGGCGCCATCAGCCCCTTCAACTTCCCGCTGAACCTCGTCGCGCACAAGCTCGCACCCGCGATCGCGGCGGGGTGCCCGGTCGTGTTGAAGCCGGCCAGCCAGACCCCGGTCTCGGCGATCCGGTTGGTCGAGGTCCTGCTCGAGGAGTGCGGGCTCCCACCCGGTCACGTCAACGTCGTCACGGGCGGCGGCGCGACCGTCGGCAACGCGATCGTCGAGCACGACGACATCGCGATGATCACGTTCACGGGGTCGCCCGAGGTCGGTTGGGGTATCCGCGCGAAGGCGCCTCGCAAGAAGGTCGGGCTCGAGCTCGGGAACAACGCGCCGGTGATCATCGAACCGAGCGGCGACTGGGAGACCGCCGCGGCGAAGATCTCCGTCGCGGGCTTCAGCCATGCGGGGCAGTCGTGCATCAGCACCCAGCGTGTGTACGTGCACGAGTCGCTCGTCGACGGGTTCACCGAGGCGCTCGTCGCGCGCGTCGGGCAGCTCGTCGTCGGCGATCCGCTCGACGAAGCGACCGACGTGTCGGCCCTCATCTCGCGCAACGAGCGCGACCGCGTGCACGGCTGGATCGATGAGGCCCGAGCCGCGGGTGCGACTGTCGCATGCGGCGGCGACCTCGACCCCGACGGCGTGCTGCGACCGACCGTGCTCACCGGGGTGACGGCCGACATGAAGGTCTGCGCGCAGGAGGTGTTCGGGCCGGTCGTGGGGATCGCCGCGTATCGCGACCTCGACGACGCGCTCCGCGCGGCGAACGACACGCGCTACGGACTCCAGGCCGCGATCTTCACCCAGCGTCTCGACGACGCGCTCGAGGCCGCGCGCACCCTCGACTTCGGCGGCGTCTGCATCAACGAGGTCCCCACGTTCCGCGCCGACCAACAGCCTTACGGCGGCCTGCGCGACAGCGGCAACACGCGCGAAGGCCCGAGATATGCGGTCGAAGAGATGACCGAGGCCCGACTCGTGATCTTCAACGGGTGAACGTGCGATGACCGAGACGCCCTTCGTCAGTCCCGAAACGGCCGCGGCCCGCGTGCGACCGTCCGACACGCTCGGCGTCCCGCTCGGCCCCGGCCAGCCCGCGTCCTTCCTCCACGCGCTCGACGGTCGCGACGACTGGGTCGACCTCGAGGTCTCGGGCGCGTTGCTCGTCGACCTGTACGGGGTGCTGTTGAAGCCGAACGTGCGGTTCCTCTCGGGGTTCTTCGGACCGGCCGAACGGTTCCTGCGCGACAGCGGCGCCGACATCCAGTTCGTGCCCGCCGACTTCCGCCGGTTCGCCGCGATCCTCGAGCGCCGCGCGCCGCGCGTCATGGCGACGCTCGCGAGCACACCCGACCCCGACGGCTGGATGAGCCTGTCGCTCCATGCCGGGGCCAGCATCGCCGAGTTGCAGCGCGCCGGTGCAGACCCCGAGCGCGAACTCGTCGTCGAGGTGAACCCCAACGCGCCGCGCACGCTCGGACTCCCGCCGGAGCACCCGCACCGGCTGCATGTCGACGAGGCCGATGTGATCGTCGAGAGCGACCGGCCGATCTTCACGCTCGGCGATGCACCACCCTCGGCCGCCGAGGCCCGCATCGCCGAGTACGCCCTCACCTTCATCCACGACGGCAGCACCCTCCAGACCGGCATCGGCGGTGTCCCGTCGCAGGTCGCCAAGCTCCTCGCGGCCGGAGGTGGCGGCGACTACGGCGTGCACTCGGAGATGTTCACCACCGGCCTCATGGAACTCCACAAGGCCGGCAAGGTCACGAACGCCCGAAAAGGAGTCTTCGACGGCGTCTCGATCACCACGTTCGCCGCGGGCTCCGCGGAACTCAACGCATGGCTGCACGAAAATCCCGACGTCCGGTTCCTGCCCGTCGACGTCGTCAACTCGCCCGAGATCATCGCTCGGAACCACGACTTCGTGTCGATCAACGGCGCGCTCGCCGTCGACCTCTACGGCCAGGCCGTCGCCGACACGATCGACGGCCGCCAGTTCTCGGGGATCGGCGGCCACGAGGACTTCACCGCGCCGTCGGGCCTCGACCTCTCCGACCGATCGCTGCTCTGTCTCCCGGCGACGAGCACGGTCGACGGCACCCTCGTGTCGCGGATCGTGCCGACCCTCGACGCCGGCGCGATCGTCACCACGCCGCGCCACCAGCTCGACATCGTGATCACCGAGTTCGGCATCGCGTCGCTCCGCGGCCGCACCGTGCGCGAGCGCGCGATCGCGCTCGCCGCGATCGCGCACCCCGACTTCCGCGACGCGCTCGAATCCCACGCCGCGACCATCCGCTGACCGTTCGTTGAGCGGACCGGCCGCGATATTGCGGCTGTTCGCTCAACGAACGTAGGTTGCGGCGCATGAGCAGCGATACGCCCTTCGACACCACCGGCGCGGTGCTGCGCGGCAAGGTCGCGCTGATCACCGGCGCGGCGTCAGGGATCGGCCGCGCGACGTGCGAACGGTTCGCCGCCGCCGGCGCGACGGTGTGCGCGGTCGACCACGATCTCGCGGGCGCCACCGCCGTCGCCGACACGATCGGGGGCCTCGCGATCGCCGCCGACTGCGGCGACCCCGAGGAGGTCGAGGGCGCGTTCGCCCGCTGCGAGTCCGAGCTCGGCGGGCCCGACATCGCGTACCTGAACGCGGGAATCGCGATCGGCGTCGCCGACCTCACCGAACTCGACGACGACACGTACCGCCGTATCCAACGCGTCAACGTCGACGGCGTCGTGTACGGCGTTCGCGCCGCGATCTCGCGCATGGAACGCCGCGGCGGCGGCGCGCTCGTCGCGACCAGTTCGCTCGCGGGGCTGATCCCCTTCCCACCCGACCCCATCTACGACGGCGGCAAGCACTTCGTCGTCGGGTTGATGCGCTCGATCGCGCCGACCCTCGCGGCGAAAGGGATCACGAGCAATACGGTCAACCCCGGGATCACCGACACGAACATCATCGGGCCGGAGGTCAAGGCCTTCCTCGACGACGCCGGGTTCCCGGTGATGCCCGCCGCGCAGATCGCCGAGGCCGTGTTCGGCCTCGTCACGAGCGGCGTCACCGGGCAGTGCTGGGTCTGTCAGGCCGGTCGGGAACCCGTCGCGTACGAGTTCCGCGACGTGCCCGGTCCGAGGATGGCCGGCGCGACCGGACGGCGACCGCCGGGGCTGAACAGCGACGCGGCCTTCGACTGATCGAACCCCGAGCGGTCGAACTCGACTGGGGCGGCCTCGCCGGGTTCGCCTAGCCTCGGAGCACTATGGCCAACGGTGACGGCGAGCCCAACGGCGACGGCACACGGATTCCGGGCGCGCCCGACGGCGCGGCGCCGTTGCAGCCCGAGGTGCTCGAGGCCGCGCCCGACGGCGACGGCAGCGCCGGCGAGGCGGTCACCCAGCCCACCAAGTTGATCCGCATCGCCTCCATGGTGCGCGCCCTGCTCGACGAGGCACGGCGCGCGCCGCTCGACGACGCGGGCCGCCGCCTGCTGCGCGACATCCACAGTCGCTCGCTCACCGAACTCGAGGGCATCCTCTCCGACGAGCTGCGCACCGAGCTCGCCGACGTCACGCTCCCGTTCGCGAGCGATACGCCGACCGAATCGGAGTTGCGGATCGCCCAGGCGCAGCTCGTCGGCTGGCTCGAAGGTCTGTTCCACGGCATCCAGGCGACGCTGTTCACCCAGCAGATGGCCGCCCAGCGCCAATTCGAGGAGATGCGCGGGCAGCGGATGATCGAGCCCGGCGGACGCGACCCGCGCACCGCGGCGCCCGGCGCGTATCTCTAGGCGCTTCGCGCCGGCCTTCGCGTACCCTCTCGCCCAACTGCGCGCCGAACTGCCCGTCTCGGTTCGGCGTCCTCGACCCTCCACGAGGTCACCGATGTCTGCCTCCCGTTCCCTCCACCCGCTCGACGACTGGAATCCGTCGACCTGGGAGTCGCTGCCTGCGTCCCAGCAGCCGACCTGGCCGCAGCCCGAGCTCACCGCCGCGCTCGATGAACTCGGTCGGATGCCGCCGCTCGTCTTCGCCGGCGAGGCCCGATCGTTGACCGAATCGCTCGCTCGGGTCTCGGCGGGCGAAGGGTTCTTGCTCCAGGCCGGCGACTGTGCCGAGAGCTTCTCGGAGTTCTCCGCCGACAACATCCGCGACAAGCTGAAGGTCATCCTGCAGATGTCGGTCGCGCTCACGTACAGCACGGGCGTTCCCGTCGTGAAGGTCGGGCGCATCGCCGGGCAGTT
>SXJQ01000184.1 GCA_005779345.1 Actinomycetota bacterium | reverse complement strand
GACCGGTCGACTCGATGACGTCGTCGACGCCCTCGGCGCCCCCGTGAATCTCACACGGGTCGCGGAACTCGAGCTTCTTGATGGTCGTGCCGTCGACGCTGAACCCGCCGTCGGCCTCCTGCACGTCGTGGGGCAAGGTCCCGCCCACGGAGTCGTGCTTGAGCAGGAACGCCATCGTTCCCGCGTCGCCGAAGGGGTCGTTCACGGCCACGAGCTCGACGCCGGCCGCGGCACCCCGCTCGAGGATCGCCCGGTAGAACGACCGACCGATCCGTCCGAAGCCGTTGATGCCCACGCGCACGGTCATGTGAGTGCCTCTGCTCCATCGTCGGTGACCGGCCCCGTTGCCGTGTCACGCACCCTCATGACAGCAGGTCGAGGAGGGCCGCCGCCAACCGCTCGGCATCGTGGGCCCCGGCACCCGGCGCGGCGAGGTCGACCGCCACCGGCATGACTCCGTGCTCGAAGACGTAGGCCTGGTTGACGGCGAGCGGCCCGGAGCGGTCGTAGAGGAACGTGTCGACGCGGATTCGGTGCTCGAGCAGGGCGAGGAGATGGTCGGTGCCGTCGAGGCCCGCCGTCTCGGGATCCTCGGTCAGCAGGTTCGCGATCTGGATGACCCGGGCGCCGGTGAGCGCGATCGCGGTACGGATCTCGGGCACCACGACCGCCGCGAGCACGCTCGTGAAGAGGGAGCCGGGGCCGAGCAGGACCTGGTCGGCCTCCATGATCGCCTGGAGTGCCGCGGGCGGAGCCGAGACGTCGTCGGGGACGAGATGCACGCCGTGGATCGGCCCGCTCCCGCCGCGCTGTTGGATCGCGACCTGCCCGGCGACCTCGTCGCCGCCGATCTCGGCCTTGATCACCACCGGATCCACCGTCGCCGGGAGGACCTGGCCGACCGCGCCGACGATCCGGCCGACCTCGGCCAACGCTGCCGACCAGCTCCCGAGCGCCTCGGCGAGACCGACGAGCAGGAGATTGCCGACCGCATGACCTTCGAGCTCCCCGGCGGCGAAGCGGTGCTCGAGCGCGTCGGGCCACACGCTCTCGCGATCGGCGAGCGCGGCCAGGGCCTTGCGGAGATCACCGGGTGCCAAGACATCGAGGTCGCGGCGGAGCCGACCCGAACTGCCCCCGTCGTCGGCGACGCTCACGATCGCCGTGATGCTGCCCGCATAGCGCCGCGCCGCGCGCAACGCGATCGCGAGTCCGTGCCCACCGCCGAGGGCCACGACCCGCGGGCCGTCGGGCATCGGGCCGAGGCCGAACGCCGCGCTCAAGGCGTCGAGATCGGTCGACGAACCGGTGCGGCCGAACGTCATGAACGCCCCACGTCGCGGTGGTGCACCGTCGTCGTACGACCGCGCTTGCGCAACAGACGCGCCAGCTCCTCGCTGATCGCCACACTCCGGTGCCGGCCTCCCGTACACCCGATGCCGATCGACAGGTAGCTCTTGCCCTCTCGCTCGAACGCGGGGAGCAACAACGCGAAGAGACGGTCGAGTTCCTTCAAGAACGCTTTCGTCTCACGCTGGTCGATGACGTACTCGCGGACCGGCGCGTCGAGCCCGGTCAGCGGTCGCAGCTCGTCGACCCAATGCGGATTCGGGAGGAACCGACAGTCGAACACGAGGTCGACGTCGAGTGGGAGTCCGTGCTTGTAGCCGAAGCTGACGATGCTCGTCTGGAGGTGCGTGTGGTGCGCGGCCTCATCGGCGAACAACTCGCGCAACCGGTCGCGCAGCTCATGGACGTTGAGGCCGCTCGTGTCGACGATGAGGTCGGCCTCCCCCTTGAGGGATCCGAGCAAGGCCCGCTCGCGCGTGATGCCGTCGCTGACACGCTCGGAGTCGCTCAGCGGATGACGACGGCGCGTCGCCTCGTACCGACGGACGAGGGCCTCGTCGGACGCGTCGAGGAAGACGATACGGGCGACGCCGCCTTCGCTGCGCAACGCGCCGAGTGCGGTGCCGAGCGCGGCGAGGAAGTCGCCCGAACGAACGTCGACGACCATCGCATAGCGGGTCGGATGTTCTTGGCCGCGAGCGAGCTCCGCGACCTTGCCGATCAGCTGCGGCGGCATGTTGTCGATCACGAAGAAGCCGAGGTCCTCCAAGACGTTGGCGGCCTCGGAGCGACCGGCACCCGACATGCCGGTGATGATCGTGACATCGAGGGGGCTGCTCACGTCGGGTCTCCCGACGGGCCGCCCCGCCGCGTCTCGGCCGGCGCGCTCGCCGCGCCGCGCAGCGTCGCGAACAGGGCGCGCGCGACCTTGTCGGGCAGCCAGCTCAGTCCCACGAGTTCCTCTTCGGTCGCCCCACGCAGCTTCTTCACACTTCCATAGTGTTTCAGGAGGCGAGCCCGGCGGGTCGGACCGAGTCCCGCGACCTCGTCGAGCACCGACCGGGTCATCCGCTTGCTCCGCAGCTCGCCGTGGAACGTGTTGGCGAACCGGTGCGCCTCGTCGCGGACCTGTTGCAGCAGATACAGCGCCTCGGAGTCGCGCGGGATGCGGATCGGATCCGAGTCGCCCGGTCGGTAGACCTCCTCGAAACGCTTGGCGAGGCTCGCGACCGCGATGTCTTCGTCGAGGCCGAGTTCTTCGAGCACGCGAACGGCCGCGCCGAGTTGGCCCTTGCCGCCGTCGATCAACAAGAGATTGGGCGGATAGCTGAACCGCTTGCCCTTCTGGGCCCCCTCGTCTCGCTCGCGCAGGTAGGCGCGGAACCGTCGGTTGAGCGCCTCCTCCATCGACGCGAAGTCGTCCTGGCCCTCCACGGTGCGCATCTTGAACCGCCGGTACTCACTGCGTTTGGCGAGCCCGTCTTCCATCACGACCATCGACGCCACGACATCGGTGCCCTGCAGGTTCGCGATGTCGAAGCACTCGATCCGCAACGGCGCGTCGGGGAGATCGAGCGCTTGTTGCAGCGCGACCAGCGCGCGGGCGCGCGCGTTGTGGTCGCTCGCCCGCTTGAGCTTGTGTCGGACGAAGCTCTCCTTCGCGTTGAGGTTCGCTGTCGCGAGCAGGTCGCGTTTGCCGCCACGTTGCGGCACGCGTATTCGTACCCGGTTGCCTCGCACGAACCCGAGGAACTCCTCGTACAGCTCGAGGTCGTCGGGGAGCGTCGGCGCGAGTACCTCCTTGGGCATCGAGTCGGCCGAGGCATCCGCGTAGAGCTGCTCGATCACCCTGGCGACGAGCGCGCCGGCCGAGAGGTCTTCCACCTTGTCGACGACGAGGCCCTTGCGCCCGACCACCCGACCTTTTCGCACGTAGAAGACCTGCACGCTCGCCTCGTGCTCGTCTTCCTCGATGCCGAGGAGGTCGTAGTCCTCCTCGCGAGCACCGACCATCTGCTGACGTTCGATCGCCTTGCGCACGCTGTTGAGTTGGTCGCGCAGCCGCGCCGCGAGTTCGTACTCCATGCCGTCGGCGGCGTCGTGCATGCGCTCGTCGATGCGTGCGACGATCGCGTCGGTGTCGCCATCGAGGAACTCGAGGAGTTCGGCGACCAGCGCCGCGTACGACTCGCGATCGATCTCGTCGACGCACGGCGCGACGCACTTCTCGATGTGCGCGTAGAGACACGGACGACCGAGACGGTTGTGGCTCTCGAACTTGTTGTTCGTGCAGGTACGGATCGGGAACGTCCGCAACAGGAGGTCGAGCGTCTCGCGGATCGCGTACGCGTGGGCGAACGGCCCGTAGTAGCGGATGCCCTTGCGCTTCTGTCCGCGCAGCACCATGGCGCGCGGCCATGCTTCGTCGAGCGTCACGGCGAGCCACGGATAGCTCTTGTCGTCCTTCAGCCGGACGTTGAAGCGCGGCTGGTGGCGCTTGATGAGGCTGTGCTCGAGGAAGAGCGCCTCGACTTCGTTCTTCGCGACGATCCACTCCACGTGGTCGGCGGCCTCGACCATCTGCCGGGTCCGTTCGGCGAGGAGGTGCGGGCTGGCGAAGTAGTTCGCCAGCCGACTGCGGAGGCTCTTCGCCTTCCCGACATAGACCACCCGCCCTTGGAGGTCGATGAACTGATACGACCCCGGCGCATCGGGGATCGTGCCGGAGGCGGGGCGGGTGACCACGGGCCATTGTCGCGTGCGCGCGTGTACCTTCCCGCGTCATGACGCTCACGTACCGCGACGGCGATCCCTTCCCCGGTGTCGTCGGCAGCACCCTCGCCGACTCGATCCCCGCCTGGCCGACCGCTCCCCGCCCGGCACCCGACGCGCCGAACGTCCTCCTGGTCGTGCTCGACGATGTCGGGTTCGCGCAACTCGGATGCTTCGGCTCGGATCTGTCGACGCCGACCTTCGACGGACTCGCCGCCCGCGGACTCCGCTACCGCAGCTTTCACACGACGGCGATGTGTTCACCGACCCGGGCGTGCCTCCTGACGGGGCGCAACCATCACACTTGCGCGATCGGAGGCATCACCGATCTTGCGATGGGATTCCCCGGCTACAACGGCCGAATCCCGAAGAGCTGTGGCTTCGTCGCTGCCGTGTTGCGCCAGGCCGGCTGGGCGACGTTCGCGGTGGGCAAGTGGCACCTGGCCCCGAGCGACGAGGTCCACCCGGGCGCGCCGCGCGACCGTTGGCCGCTCGGCCAGGGCTTCGAGCGGTACTTCGGCTTCATCGGTGCGGAGACGAATCAGTACTTCCCCGATCTCGTGATCGACAACACGCCGATCACGTTCGTCCCGCCCGCGGAGTATCACCTCACCGAGGATCTCGTCGACCACGCGATCGGCATGGTCGACGACCTGCGCGCGTGTGATCATGAGAAGCCGTGGATGATGTACCTCGCGTTCGGCGCGTGTCACTCGCCGCATCAGGCACCGCGCGAATGGATCGACCGGTACGCCGGCCAGTTCGACGACGGCTGGGATGCCTGGCGGGCACGCACCCACGCCCGCCAGCTCGAGCTCGGCATCGTCCCGCCGTCGACCCCCGCATCGGACCGACCGTCGTGGGTACCCGACTGGGAGACGCTCACCGACGAGGAACGGCGCCTGTACGCGCGCATGATGGAGGTCTTCGCCGGGTTCCTGTCGCACACCGACGATCAGCTCGGACGCCTGCTCGCACACCTCGAAGCGAACGGTGAACTCGACAACACGCTCGTCATCGCGGTCTCCGACAACGGCGCGAGCGCCGAGGGCGGGCCGTTCGGGACGTTCAACGAGAACTTCATCTTCAACGGTCTCCCCCACGACTTCGATGCGACCAACGCTCGCTTCGACGACCTCGGCGGGCCGAACACCTACGGCCACTACCCGTGGGGCTGGGCCTACGCCGGCAACACACCGTTCAAGCGGTGGAAGCGCGAAACCCATGAGGGCGGAATCGGCGATCCGTTGATCGTCGCATGGCCGGGCATCGCCGACCCCGGGGCAGTCCGCCGGCAGTACACGCACGCGATCGACATCGCCGCGACCGTCCTCGACGCGTGCGGGGTCGCGATGCCCGCCACCCTCGACGGCGTGCCGCAAGACCCGATCGCGGGGCGCAGCATCCTGCCGTCGATGCTCGACGCCACCGCCGCCGAACACCGCGAGACGCAGTACTACGAACAGTTCGCGTGCCGCGCCATCTATCACCGCGGCTGGAAGGCCGTCGCCTTCCACTCGATGGGCATCGTGCGGTACGAGGAGTCCGACGACCCGAACTCGCCGTTCGCCGAAGACCGTTGGGAGTTGTACGACGTCGCGACCGACCCCGCCGAGACGAACGACTTGGCTGCCGCCGAGCCCGAACGTCTGCGCGTGCTCCAAGACCTCTGGTTCCGCGAGGCGGGTGCCTACGGCGCGCTCCCGCTGCACTCTGCCCGAGCGTTCGCGCCGGGGCGACCGCACGCGATCCCGCGGCGGCAGCGGTACGAGTACCGGCCCGGCTCGGTGGCGGTCCCCGAGGAGAACGCGGTCGACACGAAGCTGCGGCCGCATCGGATCACCGCCAACGTGGAGATCCCCACGGGCGGGGCCGAGGGCGTGCTGCTCGCCCAGGGCGGGGCGTTCGGCGGCTTCTCGCTCTATGTGCACGACGGCGTGGCCAAGTACACGTACAACTTCACCGGGCTCGACGAGACCACGATCGCGGCGCCCGAGCCGCTCGGCGCCGGTCGTCATGTCGTCGCGGTCACCTCGACCCCCGACGGGATCGCCGCCGACGTGACCCTCACCATCGACGGGGTCGAAGCGGCGAGCGGCCGGATCGAGCGCACCGCCTTGTTCCGATTCGCACTGCACGGCGAGGGTCTCTGCTGTGGCTACGACGACGGCACCCCCGTCTCCCGCGACTATTCGGGGTTCTTCCCGTTCACGGGCACCATCGACCGCGTGATCGTCGACGTCGGGGGCGATGCCGTCGTCGACGCGGCCGCCGAGGAACGCCGCGCCTGGCTGACGCAGTAGCCGGGTATCGCCCTCCGCGGAAACGGCCGGGCGGGAATCGTTTCGCTCAGCATGAGTGTTAGAGTGCCGACCGCCGGGGTTCGCCGGCCCGAGGAGGGCTCATGGCACTGACGATCGCTCCCACCACACTCCGTCTCCAACGACCGCTCCCCGACCGGTACACGACGGCGAGCCCCGCGGAGCTCGAAACGATGATCCGCGACGCCAAGGCCGCGCTCGGCACCCGGCTCATGATCCTCGGCCACCACTACCAACGCGACGAGGTCATCCGTTGGGCCGACGCCACCGGCGACAGCTTCAAGCTCGCCCGATTCGCCGCAGACAACGACCGCGCCACCGACATCGTGTTCTGTGGCGTGCACTTCATGGCCGAATCGGCCGACGTGCTCACGAGCGACGAGCAGGCCGTGTACCTCCCGGACCTCAATGCCGGTTGTTCGATGGCCGACATGGCCGACATCGACCAGGTCGAGGAGTGTTGGGAGACCCTCGCGTCGACGGTCGACATCGACGGCGTCGTTCCGATCACGTACATGAACAGTTCGGCCGCGCTGAAGGCCTTCGTCGGGCGCCACGGCGGCGCGGTCTGCACGTCGAGCAATGCCCGCGCCGTGCTCGAATGGTCGTTCGCCCGCGGACGGCAGGTGCTCTTCTTTCCCGACCAGCACTTGGGGCGCAACACCGGCTTCCAGATGGGCTTCGACGACTCGCACATGCGGGTGTGGAACCCGCACCGCGACCTCGGCGGCCTCACCGCAGAGGAGATCCGCGCCGCGAAGTTCCTGTTGTGGAAGGGACACTGCTCGGTGCACCAGCGGTTCCGTCCCGAACACATCGCCGCGGCCCGCGCCGAACACCCGACGCTCGAGGTGATCGTCCACCCCGAGTGCGCGCACGATGTCGTTGCACTCGCCGATCGAGTCGGCAGCACCGAACGCATCCTCGAATGGGTCACGGCGGCGCCGGCCGGCAGCGTGATCGCGATCGGCACCGAGGTGCACATGGTGCAACGGCTCGCGGCGCAGAACCCCGACAAGGTGATCTTCACGCTCGACCCGCTGATCTGTCCCTGCAGCACGATGTTCCGCATCGACGAACCACACCTCGCGTGGATCCTCGAACATCTCGTCGACGGCGATCCGGTGAATCGCATCGTCGTCGACGACGAGACGGCCGAGTGGGCCCGCGTCGCGCTCCAACGCATGCTCGAGATCGTCTGACCGCTAGGCGCGAACGAAGGGGGTGCCGTCGAGGATGCCCGCGCAGATCAGGTCCAGGTCTGCGTTCGCACCCGGCGCGAGTTCGGCATCCGACCGAACGGTGAGGCGCGCCAGACCCGGCAACGGCTCGACGACGCCGACCGCATCGACCGGTGCCCGGAACCAGAAGAAGTGGGCGTAGCGGCGTGCCCGTTCGGCGTCGGCGACGAGCACGCCCGGGTCGTCGAGCCCCCGGCGCAACAAGCCCAGGAACTCGGCCTCATCGGAGGCGTCGTTCGTGAATCCCTTGCCGCGATAGTGCACGAGCCCGGCGACGATCACCGGCTTCCCGCGCAGCGCGAGCTCCATCCCGGTCGTCGACGTGTACACGACGCCGAGATCACAGTGGTCCATGAGCGGATAGCTGCTCGTGGTGTCGTCGGCCGCGATGATCCGCACGTTGTTCGGGAGTGACGGCCACGCGGTCTCGACGTAGGTCTGGAGCGAGTCGCGCGTTGCCTTCATCGGCAAGCGCACCTCGGAGGGATGCACCCGTACGACCAGCTGGTGCTCGGGACGACCCGCGAACTCCCCCACGAGGCAATCGATCCAGCCGCGGATGTCGGTGAACGCACAGTCACGGTCGAGCACCGCGGTATCCCAGGTGATGTTCGTGAACGCGACGACGAGACGACTCGTCGCCGGTCGCTGCTCGACCGACCATTCGCGGAACGACCAGTACTGGTCGAACGCGTCACCCCGCCGGCGGGCGTCGAGGTAGGCGTCGAGCTCGGTCGCTTCCGTTTCGTCGAGCTCGCGGTCGTGCGCGGCCCACGCCGCCGCGCCGAAGTCGTAGAACCCGGCCGGGAGATCACGGCTGAACACCAGCGTCTCCTTGCGGAAGGCTCGTTCGTAGGTGACGACGTCGATCCCCCGCTCGCGACACACGGCCCACATCACCGCCTCGAACACGAAGAGCCCGTTCAGCATGACGACCGTGTCGGGCTTCCACTCGTCGAGCATGCGCCCGATCGCGTCCGCGATCCGCCGGGCCGAACGCAGGAAGGCACGCGTCGTCACACCGGCGAGCGGATCGCCGTGCAGGTCGCCCGCGCAGAGGAACCACTTCACCGGGATGTCGACGAGCCGTCCGAGCGGGAGCCCATCGTGCTCCACGTCGCGCAGCGCCGCGAACGACTGCCGATCC
The DNA here is from genome assembly GCA_005779345.1 of Actinomycetota bacterium. Classification (GTDB taxonomy): domain Bacteria; phylum Actinomycetota; class Acidimicrobiia; order IMCC26256; family PALSA-610; genus SXJQ01. The sequence continues at coordinate 9,001 of SXJQ01000184.1, read as the reverse complement.
AGCTCCGACCAGTTCGCGTCGTGCCCCCATCGGTCGGCGAGCCGATGCACCGTGAAGCCGTGTGCGTCGAGCGACTGCTCGACGTAGCGGGCGCAGGAACCGCACGGCATCGGCGGGGCTTCGTAGGTGTTCGCCCGATCGCAGATCTCGAGGCCGCCGCCACACGTGAGGAATCGGACCTCGGCGCCGCGGGTCACCAGGGCACGACCGAGGACCGCCTCGTACTGCACGTGCGCGGCCCAGTCGCGCGGCGTCAGGAACAGCACCCTGGGCGCGGCGCTCCCGTCGTGACCCGCTGACGCGACGGGGCGGCCCGCCGGCGCGACGGGGGGACCGAGCCGACGCGCGGCTCGCTGTTCGGGCGACTCCCCCACCGCCCGCAGCGCCAACTCGGCACCCTTGATCGCGTATTCGCGGACTCGGTCCCTGCTCGGGAGGACGGGCCCCGAGACGGGCATCAGCGGGTTCCTCCGCGCGGACGTGCGTCGAACCCACGACGCCGAGCGACACGCCACAGCCCGCGCCAGAATCCCACGCCGTACGCCCAGTGACAGGTCGTGAACACGACGAACGCGTGTGGCGCCGAGACGCCGGGATCACGGGCGATGGCCGCGCTCGCCGCGCCCGCGCCGAGCGCGTACGTCGCGAGCGGCACGCAGGCGAGCGCCGGGCGGCGCGCGGCGACGCCCACGATCGCGGCACCGACACAACACGCGACCATCAGCGGCGGGGCCAGCGGACGCCACGACGGCAGCGCGCGGTGCTTCGCGAGGGTCGACACCTTGCCCGTGCCGTAGTTCCGGTACTGGCGCGCCAGACCCCGCCAGGTGTCGCGCGGGAAGTACCACGAGCGGATCGTGGGATCGAGCACGATCCGACCACCCATCCGCGTCAATCGGACGTTCAGTTCATGATCCTCGGCGGCCCACTGGAGCCCCGCTTCGTCCCATCCACCGAGTGCGGCGAGCGTCGCGCGTCGGTAGCAGCCGAGGTAGACGGTGTCGACATCCTCGCGATCCTGCGAGTAGTGGAATCGGCCCGGGCCCACACCGAAGGGCGACGACGTCACCGCGGCGACGGCACGCCCGAAGACCGAGGTCCCGACGGCATGCATCGGACCACCGACGTCGTCGGCGCCCGTCTCCAGCAACACGTCGATGCAGCGGCGGACGTAGTCGGGGGCGTAGAGGGCGTGGGCATCGGCGCGCACCACGACCTCGCCGCGCGCCGAGACCCAACCCACGTTGAGCGCGGCGGCCGCGGAGACCTTCGCATTGTCGACCAGTCGCACCGGGTGTCCGAACTCCGAGGCGATCTCGCGGGTGCCGTCGGTCGAACGGCCGTCGATCACCAGGATCTCGATGATGTGGGGATAGTCCTGGGCGGCGAGCGAGTCGAGACAGTCCCGGAGGAAGGCTCGTTCGTTCAGCGTGGGCAGGATCACGGTCACGGTCGGCAGGGTGCCGGGGTCCTCGGGCCCGGTCAGATCGGTCGGATCGTTCAGATCGGCGGGTCGCACGCCGACGCGATCAGCAGGGCCGGGATCGACCACCGGCCGCCTTGCCTCATGGCTGATCACCTCGACCATCGCCCACCTCCGAACGCGCCGGACCGTCCCGGCGCTGTCGCCGCGCCCGAGGATCAGATCGGCACCGCAGCGGAGGGTATGAACGGACCCGGACCGAAGCCCCTCGACCTGGGCCCGCCCACAATGGGCCCGGCAGACCTCGATGCCGCCGGCGGGTTGCGGCGCCGCGTCCTGCACAACGCCGCGACCACCGTCGCCGGCAATGCGTGGGCCGTGATCGTCGGCGCGATCAGCCTGCCACTGGTGTTGCGCGGCATCGGTGCGGAGGCCTTCGGTCTCTGGGTCCTCGTCCAGACGTTCTCGGCACTCACCGGATGGTTGTCGCTCGGCGATCTCGGGTTGCGGATCGCGTCGGTCCGAGCCATCGCGGGTCGCGCGGCCACGGGTGACCGCGCCGCGGCGAACCGCGCCGCGGTCACCGCCCAACTCCTGTTCGCCACGATCGGCATCGTGATCGCCGCGGCCATGCTCACGGCGGGGCGCGCCTGGCTCCCCGCCGCGTTCCGCGCGCCCGCCGAACTCACGCCGCACCTGCGCTTCGCGATCGCGTGCTTTGCGCTCCAGGTCGCCATCGAGTTCACGATGGCCGGCACCCAGGCCCGCCTCGAAGGAAGCCAGCGCGTCGACCTCGCACGGGCGATGCATGCAGTCCGCCAGACCCTCATCGCGATCGCGACGACGATCGCCGCCGTCCAGGTCGGCACGCTGCGATCGGTCGCGTTCGCGAGCGCGGCGGCATCGTCACTCGCGTTCGTCGTGACGCTCGTCGTCGCCCAGCGCCGCGTCCCGCTCGAACGGGCCGCACCGTCGTGGTCGGACGCGCGCGACCAGTTCCGCTACGGGCTCCAGGTCGGGATGGTCAATGCGACCGGGGTGCTCCACCGCACGATGGATCGTCTCATCGTCGGCGTCACGTTCGGGCCCGCGCCGGTTGCGCTCGTCGAGATCGCGACACAGATCCAGAACGGGGTGCAGTCGATCCTCACGGCCTCCGCCTACACGACGACCGCAACCGCCCCCTGGCTCCACGCCCGATCCGAAGGCGATCGACTCCGCGGTCTCCTCGTTCGGGGTACGAAGCTATCGATCCTCGTGACGCTGCCGGCCGCCGCGGTCGCGATCGTCCTCGCCGCGCCGCTGGTTCGCGCGTGGATGGGACCGGATCACGCTTCGGCGGCGGGTCTCACCGCCGTCGCGACGATCGCCGTCGTCATGGCCGCGCCACTCCAGGTCGGGTCGCTCGTCCTGCAAGGCGTCGGACACGTGGGCGTCGTGCTGCGCGCCGCGATCGCCGCGGTCGTCGTGAACCTCCTCGCGAGCCTCGCGCTCGTCCACGTCACCGGGGTCGTCGGAGTGTTCCAGGCGACGCTGCTCGGCTCGCTCGTGCTCGCCGTGCCGCTCACCCGCGGCGTGCTGCGAGTCGGCGAAGTGAGCGGGCACGAGTTCTGGCGCCGCGCCGTCGCTCCGACGCTGCTCCCGGCCGTCGCGGCGACGTTCGGCGCGGCCGGTGGGCTCCTCGTCGGGAGGGCGTGGCCGAGCCTGCTCCTCGGGACGGTGCTGGCCGGCGTCGCGTGGGCCGCGACCTCGTGGCGGTGCGCGCTCGACGACGACGACCGCCTTCACCTACGCGAGGCGATCAGCGTCCGTCGGAACGGATGATGCTGCGCACGGTTCGGCCCATGATCCGCAGGTCGAATCCCAAACCCTGGTGCCCGAGGTAGAAGAACTCGTACTGGAGCTTCTCGAGCGCGTCACGTTCGTTGCCTGCGTAGCCGTACTTCACCTGCGCCCACCCCGTGAGCCCCGGACGAACGAGGTGTCGCAGTGGGTAGAACGGCAACTTCTGCGTGAGTTCCTCGACGTACTGGGGCTGCTCCGGTCGCGGACCGACGATCGAGAGGTCGCCGCGCACGATGTTCCACACCTGCGGAAGTTCGTCGAGGTGTGATCGTCGCAGCAGTCCGCCGAACCGGGTGATGCGCGGATCGTCCTCGGTCGTCCATTCGTTCGCGAGCGCACCACCGTCGGGCCGCATCGTCCGGAACTTCACGATCGCGAACGGCCGACCGTTCACGCCGACCCGCGACTGCGAGTAGAACAGCGGCCCGCGGTTCGCCACAACGTTGCCGAGGAGCACGAACGGCACCGCTGCCGCGAGCAGCACGCAACCCGGCAACGCGAGGGCAACATCGAGGAGCCGCTTCACCCGCCCGTACCGATCCTCGTGGACCTCCCGGATGTCGAACATCAGCGACAGTCGTTCGAGGTCCGCGATCGGCAGCTTGCCGAGCCACTCCTCGTAGAAGGCACACAGGGTGCGGACACGGATCCCGGCCTCGTGCAAGGCAGAAGCCTGCGCCACGATCGCCGGATCCTCCTGCGCGTCGTGTCCGAGGACGAGCACGCTGCCGTCGTGCGCGATCACGAGGTCGACGAGCGGTTCCTCGCCGGCGCGCCGCGGCCGAGCCTCGGTCGGGTGCACAGCCACGAGCAACGACGCCGGACGCTCGGGTGCGAGCTCGAGGTCATCGGCGAGGGTCGCGGCGTCGGCGGGCGTGCCGACCAGAACGACTCGGTCACGCCGTTCGGATCGATCCGACGAACCCTGCGACACGAGACCGAGGAACCAGTACCAGGCCGTCAGCACGAACGCCGCGCCGAAGATCACGAACCGCGGCAGCACCGCCGAACCGATGACGAGTTGGGCGGCCGAGATGACGAGCGCCGCGCTGCCGCACGCCACGAGTGCGACCAGGGCACGGCCGCGGCCCCGAGCCGCGTCGGGCAGACCGAGCCCGTAGGCCGCCAACGACAGCAGCGCCGCGAACGCGGTCGCCCACGCGAATCGCGACGAATCGGTGAAGTCGTAGACGTGGCGCGTCGCGTGCACCTTGGAGAGCCCGAACACCGCCGCGACCGTTCCGGCGTGCAGCAGCACGAACGCGATCCGACGAGAGGTCACCCTGTCGATATCGGCCGATCGAGTCGCCGACCGAACCGCTGCAGGGTGCCGACGGCCCCCACATCGTGGACATACGGGCGTTCAGTCCGATTCGTACCGCACGACGACGAGGTCGCGCCCCACCCAGGGCAACGTCGACGTGCCGACGACGCGGTACCCCGCCAAGTGCGGGCGACGCTCGGCGACCTCTTGGATGATGGCGATCTCGTCGGCCCGGCGTCCGGCCGCGATCCGGGCCGCGGCGGCGAGACCGTCGGCGTCGACGACCGTGAGGTGGAGTTGTTCGGCGTCATGGACAGCACCGAGTTCGCGCCAGAAGAAGGCGACGCGCGCGATCACCACGACGTCGTCGTCGATCGCTTCCACGCTGTCGATCGTCCGGCCGATCTCGTGCGTACGCGCGCGCAGGTACAGCACGCCGCTCGCCGTCACGGCGATCGAGATCACGACGAGCGCAACCCGAGCGGCGCGCACGAACCGGTCGCGGTGGCTGACCGCGACGGCGAGGAGCAGCGCGCCGGAACCGAACAGGTACCGCGCGCCCCACTGCGCACCCGGCATGCCCGCATATTGGGTCGCCCACACGAGCGGAATCGTCACGAGCGCGACGATCGCGACCGCGCGCGTCGAGCGTGTCGAGCGTGTCGAACCTGTCGAACCTGTCGAACCTGTCGAACCTTTCGAACGTCGCGTCGCGCCGACGACCGCCCCCACCACCACGATCGGGAACACGGGAACGAGCCCGGGGATGAACGACAGCCCGGAGGCGAGGCGCACCGCGAACGCGGCCGCAGCGGCGGCAACACCGATGCGCGCGGTACCGGCGTGTCCGCGCGCTGCCCCCACGGTGGCAGCGACCAACCCGACGAGGAGCACGAGACCGAGTACCCGATCGAGAACGACGTTGGCGTAGTTCAGCCCGATCGTCGATACCCACGCACCCTCGACGCGGTCGCTGAAGCGGCCACCGACACCTCCGACGGCGTCGACCGTACGTGCCGTGCGGAGCGACGCTCCGAGCACGACGCGCTCGAACCACTCGTTGAGAACGAGCACGCCAGCGATACCGGCAACAGCGCCGGCACCCATCCTCGCCGAACGCGACCAGTCGCGGCGCTCGATCACCACCACGGCAGCGAACGTCGCGACCGCCACGGCCGCATACGCGACCGCCTCGGTCCGCATCGTCGCCGCCGCGCCGAACGCGAGGCCCGACCACATTCCGCCGATGCCGGCACGGCGCCGATGGTCGACGATGTCGACGAGGACGACGACACCCCACACGATTCCAGCGAGGCCGAGTGTGTGTTCCCAGAAGTCGAGCGCGTAGACCGCGACCGGCGACGCGAGCGCCGCCAGCCAGAAGGCAGGCCATGGGTCGAGCGTGCCGAGGCGAACCGCCAACGCACGCACGCCGAACGCCGTCAGCAACGCGCCGAGCATCGGCAACACCAGCACGAGTCGCGACCCGCCGATGTCGTACAGCGGGCGAGCGAGCCACGTCATCGGCAACGTCGTCAGTTGTTGATAACGACCGTCAACGACCGTCGTGTAGTAGAGGGGGTGATACCGGGCTTCGGAGTCTTCGGCCGCGGCCCAATATCCGATGTCGAATTGGGGCCGGTCTCCACTGTCGACCGCGTCGAGCACGGCGATCTTACTCGCGGTGTCGCCGCCGAGGTGGCCCCGACCGTCGAAGCTCGCCGCGAGCACGGCGTACACAGCCAGCACGACCAGCGATGCGACGACCGGACGCCCCCACCAGTTCCGCGTGGGCGGTCCGAACTCGACGATACCGACCTCCGGAGCGGCGACGGTCATGGCCCGGCCGGCTCGTAGTGCCGAACCTCGAGGCGTTCGCTGAAGAACGCGAGGGGCTCGCGGCCGGTCACTCGATACGCGGGGATCACGAGCGTGCCGTCGTCGGGGTAGGTGATCACGGCGATCGAGGTCGGACGTTCCACAGCGATCATGTCGACGACGACCGCGAACGCCTCGGCGTCGACCGCGGTCAACCACGGCCGATCACGCGTGTACTCGGCGCCGGCCTCGCGGAACACGTGGCCGACGCGGGCAACGACGAGCGGTTCCTCACGAGCGACGATGGCGTCGGCGAGACGCGCCGCGTCGTGGGTGCGATCGACCGCGAACGCCACCCCGTACACCGTGACGACGAGCGCCAGGCCCACGAACGTTCGCGACACCGCGCGGGGCATCGTCTCGAGCACCACGAGACCGGCGACGCCGAGCACCCAGCCGGAAGCGAGCACGTACCGACCGCCCCACTGCGGGCCGGCGCCGCCGACGAACTGGACGGCCCAGACAGCCGGGAGGCAGCCGACCGCCGTCGCCACGAGCCACCGGTGCCGCAACCGCTTCGCACCGCCTGCGCCGACGAAGCCCGCGACCGCCAACGGCGTCGCCGCGAACATGCCCGACACGAACGAGAGTCCGGTGCGGAACCGCACGACGTAGAGCACCACGGCCGCAGCGAGCGCCTCGACGAGGTGCCGCGGCGCCGACCGCGGCCGCCCCGCGAGCACGACGGCGGTCGCCAGCGCGGCGAACACGACCGAACCCACCAGGGCGTCGACGGCGAGGTCGGAGTAGTTCAGGCCGATCGAGGTACGGATGCCCTCGCCGATCCGAGTCGACAGGTCACCACCCGCGCTGGCCGCGGTATCCGCCGCGCGACCGGAACGCAGCGGGTCGCCCAACACCGCGCGTTCGAGCATCTCGTTGGCGACCAGCATCACGACGACTCCCGCGAGCGCGGCACCGCCCGCGACGACCGCGCGCCCCGGTCGCCGGCGAGCCACGAGCACCAGCGCGACCCCTGTGCACGCCGCGCCGTACAGCAATGCCTCGGTGCGCAGGGTCGCCGCCGCGCCGAACGCGAGCCCGGCGCCGAGACCCGCCAACAACGCGCCACGCCGATCGTCGGCGAGGTCGACGAGCGCGACGATCGCTCCGCCCATGAGCGCGACCCCGATCGTGTGCTCCCACAGGTCGAGCGCGTAGATCGCGATCGGCGACAGCAATCCGACGTACCAGAACGCGCGATCCGGGAACCGCGCCCCGAACCGAGCGGCCAACCCGCGAGCGGCGAACGCGGCACCGATCGCGCCGAGCATCGGGAGCGCGAGAGCGAGACGCACACCACCGAGGTCGGAGAGCGGTTTCGCGGCAAAGAGCATCGGCAGGGTCGTGACGTTGACGTAACGGTCCTCGAACCGCACCGTGTAGTAGAGCGGGTGCGCCAACGTGTCGGGGTCGGCCGGCGCGGCCCAGTAGCCGATGTCGGGGTCCCACGTGGCGTGGGCCGACATCTCGGCGAGCGTCGCCAACTTGCCGCCCGTGTCGGTCCCCAACGTGCCGCGCGGGTCGGCGAGCGCCACGATCCCCGCGTACACGACGATCAGCAACGCGGCCGCGACGAGCGATCGAGTCCACCAGGGCTGCCCGAGATCCCCGTGCCCGAGCGCGACGGCACTGGCCGGTGACGGACGCGTCGATCCCGCCTGCTGTGTGAGGCTCACACCTCTATTTCGGCAGTTCGGCCACCAGCAGCAGGAGTCGCGGGATCGTCGCCGCGTCGGCGTACTCGACGGCGCGAGCGATGAAGCCGGCCGGGGGTGCCGGTTCGCCCATATGGACCAGGAACAGCCCGTGCGCCGCGAGCGCGTTCACGTATTGCGACAGCGGGCGATGCACGAACGGCAGGACCACCCCGGGCGCGAGTTCCTCCATCGTGACGTCTTCGATGAGGTACGGGCCGATCCGCCAGTACTCCTCCTCGAGGATGTGGTCGATGACCCAACCGCTGCCGGGACACTGCAGCATCGGGTGGTTCAAGAAGAACACGAACCGCCCGCCAGGACGCAGCACGCGGGCGACCTCGGCGATCGCGGGCCGATGATCGGCCATGTGCTCGAACACCAGGCAGGCAAGAGCGGCGTCGCAACTGTCGGAGGCGATCGGAAGGTGCTCGGCAACCGACCGCGCGTAGACCGGCCTCACGTCGCCTTGACACCCGGCGTCTCGTTCGCGCGCGATCGTGAGTTGCGCCCAGGTCGGGTCGACGCCGACCACGTGCCGCGCGCCGTCGACGACGAGGCGGCGAGCGATCTGGCCTTCGCCGCAGCCGACGTCGAGGATCCGGTCGTAACCCCGGAGCCAATGACGGGCCAGCGGGACGATCTGTTCTTCGTACTCGGGGTCGGCGCCCTCGGTGAAGCCGTCCTGCCACCAGCCCGAGTTCGCCTCCCAGGGGTCGACCGCCGTCATGGGCGTGTCGCGATCATGTGCACCTCGCGGTCATACGAGCATCGGGGCGAGGAAGCGGCCGGTGTGGCTCTCCGCCACCTTGGCGACCGCCTCGGGCGTGCCCTCGGCGATGACCATGCCGCCGCCCGAGCCACCCTCGGGCCCGAGATCGACGATCCAGTCGG
>SXJQ01000183.1 GCA_005779345.1 Actinomycetota bacterium | reverse complement strand
GCGACGAGTTCGTGCTCGTGTGTGAAGACATCGACGACCCCCGCACCCCGACCTCGATCGCGCACCGCATCGAAGCCACCGTCGCCGAGCCGATCGGCATCGGGGGCGTCACCGCGCAGGTGTTCGCGAGCGTCGGGTTCGCGGTCGGCACTGCGGCACCGACCGCCGAGGGACTGCTCGCCGAGGCCGATGCCGCGATGTACCGGGTGAAGCAGCGCCGACGTGGCGCACCCGTCGTCACGACCCTCCCCGTCGCGCAGCGACGCGAGCTCGCCGAGGATCTCGTCGAGGCGATCGCCGACGACCCCGCCGCGGCCGGCTTTCGCATGTACTTCCAGCCGGTGGTCCGCCTCCCGGAACGACGGATCGTCGGTTCGGAGGCGCTCGTGCGCTGGGAGCACCCCAGGCTCGGGTTGCTCAGCCCGGCGGACTTCCTCCCGATCGCCGAGGACGCCGGTCTCGACCTCGGGCTCGGAACGTGGATCGTGAACGAGTCGATCGCGGCGTGCGCGCGGTTCCGCGACCCGACGATCGGCGTCGCGGTGAACCTCTCGGCGGCGCAACTCGCGGATCCCGATTTCGTCGACATCGCCTTTGCCGCCCTCGATGCCCACCGCCTCACCCCCGATCGCCTCTGCGTGGAGGTCACCGAGACGACCATGCTGGAGCGCGCGGCGCGCGGCAGCCTGCTCCCGGCGGTGTCGACCCTCGAACGGGTCAAGCAGAGCGGCGTGAGCGTGGCGATCGACGACTTCGGAACCGGCTACTCGAGCCTCGCCCATGTCCGCGACCTGCCGGCCGACATCCTGAAGATCGATCGCAGCTTCGTCGCCGGCGCCGCGACCGACCGCGCGAGTCGCGGCATCGTCGCGGCGGTCATCGCGCTCGCGCACGCCGTCGACATGCAGGTGATCGCGGAGGGCGTCGAGACGCCCGAGCAACACGCCGAGCTCGTCGCGCTCGGTGCCGACGCCGCGCAGGGCTACTGGTACGGGCGGCCGGTCCCCGAGGCGGCGTTCGCCGCGCTCCTCACCGCTCCGCTGCAACGCGCGGGTTGACGGCGCGGCGCCGGTCGGGCCGCGCATGCCAGGATGTCGGCATGAGTGACACACCGCCGACGCGGGCGACACGACCGTGACACACCGGGTCGTGATCTGGGGCACCGGCAATGTCGGGATGTCCGCGCTGCGCCAAACCCTTCGCCATCCCGAACTCGACCTCGTGGGCCTGGTCGTGCACAGCGAATCCAAGGCTGGACGCGACGCGGGCGAGATCGCCGGACTCGCGCCGTGTGGCGTGATCGCAACCCGAGATGTCGACGCGGCGCTCGCGACCGCCCCCGACTGCGTCGTGTACTGCGCAACCGCCGATCTCCGTCCGATGGAGGCCCGCAACGACCTCGTGCGCGTGCTCGAACGCGGGATCAACGTCGTGTCGACGAGCATCGTGCCCCTCGTCTATCCGCCGGCCGCGCACCCCGGCCTCACGGCGAAGCTCGAAGCCGCCTGCGAGCGCGGCAACGCGTCGTGCTTCACGTCGGGGATCGACCCCGGCTTCGCCAACGACCTGTTCCCGCTCGCTCTCAGCGGCGTGTGCGAGCGCATCGATTCGATCCGCGTGCTCGAGATCCTCAACTACGACACCTACGACCAGGCCACCGTGCTGTTCGACACGATGGGGTTCGGTCACCCACTCGATCACACGCCGCTGCTGCTGTTCCCCGGCGCCCTCACCTTCGCGTGGGGTCCGGTCGTGCACCAGCTCGCCGCCGGGTGCGGCGTGCAGCTCGACCGCGTCGAGGAGATCATCGAGAAACGCGCCGCGCCGCGCGACATCGTCGGCCCGGTCGGCACCGTCGCGGAGGGCACGATGGCGGCGTTGCGGTTCGAGATCCAGGGCATCGTCGACGACGAGCCGCGGTTCGTGATCGAACACGTGACCCGCATGGCCGACGACCTCGCACCGGATTGGCCCGCCCCACCCGGCCACGGTGGCTACCGGATCGTCGTCGAGGGATCGCCGCGCTATGTCCTCGAGCTGCAGATGGAAGGCGACGACGGCGATCACAACACCGCCGGGATCGTCGGCACCGCCGCCCGAGTCGTCAACGCCATCCCCGCGGTGTGCGCCGCTCCCGCGGGGCTCCTGAGCGCGCTCGATCTGCCGCTCGTCACCGGGACCGGCCTGGGAAGGCTCCGATGACCCACCAAGCCCGGCCGGCGCACCCTCGCGACGAGGTCGAGGCCGCGTACCGGGCGATCGTCGCGGCGGGCGACGCCGCCGACTGGAACCTGTGGTCCGACCTCCACACCGAGGACTGCGTGTGGGAGGAACACCACTACGGCACGATCGTGGGCCGCGAGAAGATCCGCGAGACCATCACGACCGTCATGGCAATGGTGCCGATGATGTCGTTCCCCGTGGCCTGGCACGTGATCGAGGGCGACCGCGTCGTGTTCTACCCCTGGCAGGTGCTCCCCGACCCCGCGGGCGGCGACGAGCAATACCGCTTCGGCTGCGTGACGATCCTCACCTACGCAGGGAACGGTTGCTTCTCCCGCCAGGAAGACATCTACAACCCCAACGAGGCGACGGCGTTGTTCGAACGTTGGCTCGCGGCGGGCGGCCAGCTTCCCGGCGAGCTCCCCACGTCGATCTGACTCGGATCTCCGTGACACCCGTCACCACGCGCCCCACGGGTGACCCGCCTCCTCGAGCAACGGTGCCGGATCGGCCGATACGCGTACGGGTCGAGCTGGATTCGCGTTCGGGGGAGATGTCGTGCCGATCGGCGGTCGGATTCACCAGCGGTTCGCGGTCGCGGCATTGGTCGCGGTCGGCGTTGTCGGCTCGGCGACCACCGCGGACGCCCGGGCGCCTCGGTCTCGGGAGGTCGCGTCGGCCGACAGCACCGAGTCACGCGCTGCCCGCGCCATCCACCGCGCGCAGGCGGTATGTACGCGCGACGCCCGGCGGCGGGCCCGACACCTCGACGCGCTCGCGGTCGAGATCGGAGCGAACCGCCGATTGCACGATCCGCACCGCGACGCGCTCGCGGTCCTCGTCGACGAGGCGCGTCGCGACCTCGATGCGCAGGTTGCCAGGATCGCGACCGCGACGACGATGGCGGCGCTGCGACAACCGTGCCTGGTCGTCCAGGACCGCCGCCCGATCCGCTTCCTCGAACGCCAGTTCCGCTTCGTCGCTCGGCTCGACCGCATCGAGACGCGCCACTCGGTGTTGGGTGCGAGGCTCGATGATCTGGGTGCCGCGCTCACCCTCGCGGGGATCGCCGACGCCGACGCAATCGTCGCCGAGCTCCGAATCCGCCTCGAGATGGTCGACGTCGCCGGGATCGCCGATGTCGTGCTCGGCATGACGGTCGACGATCTCGCCGACGGCGCGGGCGGCGCCGACTACCTGGTCGAGGTTCGCGGCCGCATCGAGATCGCCCGCGACGCATTGTCCGATGTCGCCGACGGCATCGACGCGCAACTCGCCATGCTCGAGGCACTCGCCGGCGACAACGGTGGCGGCGCCGAAATCACCTGACGGTCGCGTTCAGCGCCGCTGCACGGTGCAGACGGCCACCGCGGTGGTGCGATCCTGGCCGGCGTCGCGCACCTCGATCCGCACCACGTCGCCGTCGGCCCGGGTGCCGAGCACGGTGCCGTTCGCGACGACCGGGCCGATCCGCGCCGGAGCCAGGAAGTGGACGGTCGCATCGGTGACCACGCCGGGCCCCGCGACCGCGGCCAGACCCGCGGCATCGATGAGCGACGCGGTCACACCTCCGTGCACGATGCCCCACGGGTTGCGCAATCCGTCGAACACGTCGATCTCGACACCACGCGCACCTGCGTGTGGACCAACGTTCGGATCCGCGACCGCGCGCAGTCCGAGCCAGTCGGAGAAGTGCTCCAAGCCGGGCTCGGGCCCACCCGAACCCTCGGGCCCGGCGACGTGATGGAGCCGCGCGGGCCGTTCCCAACGCGGCACGCCCTCGGCCGGAACCAACACGGCCGAGGTGAGCGTGCCGACCGCGATCGGCCCGTCGCTGTCGGCGACGACGACATCGGTGACCGCGGCCGAGCGGCCGCGACGCAGCACCGTCGACCGAAACGTGAGACGATCGCTGCGCAATGCGAGCCGACCGCGGCGCACCATGAGGTTGGTCGAGACGACCCAACCGTCGGGAAGCGCCGCGAGTCCGCCGCAGAACCCCGCGACGTTGTCGCACATCGTGAGCAGCGCGCCGGTGAGCAACCCACCATCGGGCCCACGCAGATGGTCGCCGACCCGGGCTTCGGCTTCGAGCACGACCTCGCCACGCTCCCAGTCGCCGACTTCGGTCATGTCGACGCCGACGAAGCGAGCGACGCCTCGCCCGATCGAGGGATCGTGCACGGCACTCATCGGACGGCCTGCCGGGTCAGCGCCACCGTCGACACCCGGTCGAGACCGAGGTCGACCACCTCGACGCGCGCAACGCCTTCGCCCAGCGCGCGAGCGATCGCACGGACCGGACCGTCCTTGGCCAGCGCCAGGTACCCGATCTGCAGGTCGACGGTGGCAGCGAGCCCGTTCGGGTCGAGCGACTCCGCCGCGAGCTCGGCCAGCGTCGCGAGCGCGCCGCCCTGCACGGCGCCGAGCGAGTTGACGACGTAGGGCGACACGTCGAGTTCGGTCACGCCGGGCGCCAGCACCCGGATCCCGAACGCGTCGAGCAGCGGGCGATCGAAGCGCGAGGTCGCGGTCGCCATGCTCTGACGGACGGGGTCGCCGTCGGCGGCGACCAATACCGGGTTCACGTCGCGTCGCTCCAAGATCGAGAACGTCATCGTCGCGAACGCGGCCGGCGGAGGGTCGGGCTCGCTCGTGATCGCGCACTCGATCACGACCGTGGTCCGACCGGCGCGCAGCACCCGGCCGACTGCTGCGAGCGTCGTGTGCCGCCCGGCGAGGATCGGCACGAGCGTGTGCAGCGTGAGATCGGCCGTGGCGATCCAGCCAGGCGCCGCTGCGAGCGCGGCGAGACCGCCACCGATCACGTCGACGAGCGTCGCCAGCACACCGGTACGCACGTGGCCGCGAGCGTCGGCGGCTTCCGCGGCAGCTGGGATCCAGGCTCGCGACTCGTGTGCCCCGTGCTCGAACTCGATGCGCAGGTCGCGCAGCATGTGGTGCTGAGGCGGATAGACGACGGGGCCGGCGAGGGTCACGCCTCGAGATCGAGCCCGAGCATGCGGATCGCGTTGCCGCGCACGATCTTGCGCACCGTCGCCGACGGCAGGTGGCCCATCATGTCGAGCGCGATCGCCGCGGTATTGGGCCAGGTGCTGTCGGTGTGGGGGTAGTCGGTCTCGAACGTGACGTTGTCCTCGCCGACCTTGTCGAGGCTGTCGAGCCCGTGACGATCGCGAAAGAAGCACGCATACATGCTCTTGTAGTAGTAGGTGCTCGGCGGGTCCGGGACGATGTCCTTCACGCCACCCCACGCGCGGTGCTCTCGCCACACGTCGTCGGCGCGCTCGAGGATGTAGGGGATCCACCCCATCTGTCCTTCGCTGTACGCGAGCGTGATCTCGGGGAATCGCACGAGCACACCGCTGAACAAGAAGTCGGCCATCGACGCCATCGCGTTGCCGAAGCTCAACGTTGCAGCGACCGCGACCGGAGCGTCGGCCGATGTCGCGGGCATGCGCGACGACGAGCCGATGTGCATGTTGATCACCGTCGAGGTCGACTGGCACGCCGCGAAGAACGGATCCCAGTAGCCGGAGTGGATGCTCGGCAGGCCGAGGTGCGGCGGAATCTCGCTGAAGCAAACGGCGTGCGATCCCTTCGCCGCGCACCGTTCGACCTCCGCGACCGCGAGGTCGACGTCCCAGAGTGGAATGAGCGTGAGCGGGACGAGGCGGCCGCCGCTGTCGCCGCACCATTCCTCGATCATCCAGTCGTTGTACGCCTCGACGCACGCGAGTCCGAGTTCCTTGTCGGTCCCTTCGGAGAACGTCTGCCCGCAGAACCGCGGGAACGTCGGGAACGAGAGCGATGCCTCGACATGGTTGACGTCCATGTCGGCGAGTCGGGCCTTCGGGTCGTAGCAGCCCGGACGCATCTCCTCGTACGTGATCGGCACCATCTCCATCTCGTCGCGCTCGAAGCCGACCGCGGCGACGTGACGCTTGTTGATGTAGACGAGATCCTCATAGACCCAGCAGTCGGCCTGGGGCCCGTTGTCGTCGAACGACTGCTCATAGGCCCCGCCGCCGATGTGCTTCATCGCGCCGATCCCCCGGCGCTCGGCGCGCGGACCGCGTTCCTTGAAGCGGTCGGGCAACCAGGTCTGCCAGAGGTGCGCCGGCTCGACCACGTGGTCGTCGACGCTCACGATCAGCGGGAGGTCGGCCGCGGTGCGAGGCTCGGTGCCAGTCATCTCGGTGCCAGTCATCTCGGGGGCGGTCATGCAGGCTCCTGAACTGGGGCTTCACGGCGAAGCGCGCAAATCTGACGGGTCGTCAGATTCTAGTCCGTCGCGGCCGAGGAGCTGTGGTCAACTGGTCGCATCGATCCTGCCGCCATCGCCGTCACGGCCGACACCGTGCTGCTCACCGTCCGTCACGGGCGGCTCTCGGTGTTGCTCGTCGAGCGCCGCAACGAGCCCTTCGCCGGCCAGTGGGCGCTCCCGGGGGGCTTCGTCGAGGCCGACGAGGATCTCGACGACGCGGCGCGTCGCGAACTCGTCGAGGAGACGGGCGTCTCGCTCGAGCCCAACCATCTCGAGCAGCTCCGCAGCTACGGCGCGCCCGGCCGCGATCCGCGGCGGCGCATCGTCACCATCGCGTACGTCGCGTTCACCGACGTCCCCGAGGCCCCGGTCGCAGGCGACGACGCGCGACGCGCACGGTTCTTCGCCGTCGACGACCTCCTCGTCGAGCCGCTGGGTCAGTGCGAAGGCACACCGCTCGCGTTCGATCACGCCCGCATCGTCGCCGACGGTGTCGAGCGAGCTCGAGCCAAGCTCGAGTACACGACCCTCGCGACGGCGTTCGTCGACGAGCCGTTCACGCTCGGTGAGCTCCGACGCGTGTACGAAGCCGTGTGGGGCATGCCGCTCCACGAGGCGAACTTCCGCCGCAAGGTGCTCGGCACCCCCGGCTTCGTCGAGCCGACGGGCGCGACCGCCCCGACCGACGGTCGCCCCGCACAGCTCTACCGCAAGGGCGGCGCCACCTCCTTGCACCCGCCGATCCTCCGACCGACCTGAGCCACCCATGTCAGCCGAGTTCTTCGAACAGGTACGCGACGCGTTGAGCGGTGCGCTCGACCCGGCGTTCACCGACTTCGACGGCGTCGCCCACGGTGCCGGGCTGAAGGTGACCTGGGGCGACGGCGACGCGCGCAAGGAGCACTACGAGACCCAGTTGGTACGCGGGACCGAACCGGGGTCGATCGCGCTCGAGATCGGGTTCCACAGCGAACACGCGAAGCCGGAACGCAACGACGCGCTGCTCGCTCGCCTCGCGACCCACGAGCGAGGTTGGCGCAAGCGGCTCGGCACCGAGGCCACGGTGGGCCCGTTCCTCGGCAACGATCGCTGGCGGCGAATCTCGGAGACCTGGGACGACTTCGACCTCGGCGACCCGGAGTGCGCGTTCGAGGTCGCCGACCGACTCGCCGTCTACATCGAGACGATCGAACCCCTCCGCCGGTCGTCGTGAGCGCGGCGCCTCTAGGCTCCCGGCGTGCCCGATTTCGCCGACGATTCGAAGACCGAGCTGCAGCGCAAGGGTGAACAGCTCTTCTGGATCGCGTGTCTCGAGGGCCTCACCTACGTGGCCCTCTTCTACTTCTGGCAGATCGCCGACAGCTACGCGGGGACGCGCCTGATGGGATGGTTCCACGGCTGGGTCGCGGTCTCCTTCGCGGTGATGGTCGTCTGGATCACCCCGGGAATCCGCTGGAAGTGGTGGTACAGCGCGTTCGCGATCGCCACCGGTCCGATCGGCGCGCTCGTCGTGGCCGCGCGGCTCCGCCGCACCGACTGGGACGCGCTCGAGGCCCGCCGGCGCGCCGAGCACATCACAGCCGCGACAGCCGCGAGCGCCGCGGCAACCGCGGTCACGAGCAGCCCGTGACCGAGCTGCGCGCGCAGCATGAGTTCGCGGCGCCGGTCGACGCGGTCATCGCGGCCATCTCCGAGCCCGGCTACCACGCTGCGCTCGACCTTCCCGATGTCGCGCCGCCCGAGCTGTTGCGCCACGAGGTCGAGGGCGCCCGCACGATCGTCGAGGTTCGCTTCGAGTTCGCCGGCACGCTCGACCCGATCGCTCGGCGCATCGTGGGCAACGACCGCATCGCCTGGATCCAGACGATCGCACTCGATCCGCTCGCGCGACGCGCCGAGCTCGTGATCCGGCCCGACGTGCGCAACGTGAAGGTGACGTGTCGCGGCACGTTCACGTTCGTCGAACTCGCCACCGACCACAGCCGCCGGAACCTCGTCGGCGAGCTCAAGGTGCACGTGCCGCTCGTCGGCGGACGCGCCGAGGCGGCGATCGCTCCCGGGATCCGTCGCCGCCTCGACCTCGAGGCCGAGGGCCTCGCGCGCCGCCTCGCCCGCGACTGACGCTCAGCCGGGTGTGCCGCCCCCGAAGAAGTCGTCGGTCTGGGCGGAGTCGCCGATACCGGCGGTGTTCTGCGACCACAAGGTCGTGCTCGTCGGCGTGAGCCCCGACGCGCTCCCGCCGAAGACGTGACCGGCGCCCGCGTCGACGATGGTGCCGATGTCCTCGCCGGGTACCCCGACCCACAGCCCGTCGCGTCCGTCGCCGTTGCCGTCGACCGGCTGGAGCGCGAGTCCGAAGAAATCGAGCGCCTCGGCCACGTCGATCACGTTGGCCGTGTCCTGGGTGATCATCGTTCCGGCGCGGCCGCCGAACAGGTCGAGGCCGCCGTAGAGCGTCACGATCGCGCCGGTACTCGGTCGCCCGGGGCCGGCGTCGAAGAAGGGCATCCCGACCACGAGATCGTTGCGACCGTCGCCGTCGAAATCGCCGCGCACGAGCACCGACCCGAAGCCCGTGCTGCCCTGGAGCGCCCCCGGCACCCCGGGGCTCTGTTGGGTGAGGAGCACCGCTTCGGTGAGCACGAGGCCGTCGATGCTGCCGGGGAAGACGGTGAGCGCGCCGGCACCCGGGACCGCGCCGACGCCTTCGCCGGGCGATCCGACGACGAGATCGGCGGAACCGCCGCGATCGAAGTGCCCGATCGCGAGCGAGCGACCGAACTCGTCGAACGCCTCGGCATACCCGGGAATCCCGAAGTTGCCCGGAAGCAACTGCAGGCTGTTGCGACCCTGGAGTCCCTGGCCGGTGCCGTAGATCATGCTCACGACGCCGGAATTCTGCGTGGCACCCACGTCTTCGCCGGGTGCGCCGATCGCGAGATCGATGCGGCCGTCGCCGTCGGTATCGCCGGCCGCGATCGCGGCGCCGAACTCATCGCCTGCCTCGGCGAGCCCGACGATGTCCGCGACGCCCTGCACGAGCAGCGCGGCATCGGCGACACCGATCCCGGCCGCGGTGCCGTACAAGACGGTCACGGTCCCGCCCCGCGCGGCGTTGGGCGCGGCATCGCCCGGCGCGCCGATCGCGAGGTCGGCCTTGCCGTCCTTGTCGAAGTCGCCCGCGGCGAGCGCGGCACCGAAACCGTCGCCGTCGAACGCATCACCGGGGACGCCGGTGGTGTTCTGCCAGAACAGTTGGTTGCGCTGCCAGCCGAGACCCGACGCCGCGCCGTACAGCACGTGGATCGCGCCCGCACCCCGCAACTCGCCCGGAACCCCGATCGCGAGGTCGTCGAAGCCGTCGCGATCGAAGTCGGCCGCCGCCCATGCCCCACCGAAGTGATCGTTCGTGCCGGTGCGGTTGCGGATCTGGTCGGAGTCCTGCGACCAGAGTTGTGAACCGCCCGTGACGATGCCCGACGACGTCCCGTAGAAGACGTGCACCGCGCCCGCGCCCGGCGCGCCCGCGATCGTCTCACCGACCGCGGGCACGACGAGATCGCCGCGACCGTCGCCGTCGAAGTCAGGATGTGCATCCGCGGCAGCCCCGGCTCGGTCGGAGCAGGCGACCGCGGGAAGTGCGAGAGCCGCGACGAGCGGCAGCACGAATCGTGCACGCATGATGCTGCAACGTAGCGGACGTCGCGCGGATTGCAGCGCCGGCGTCTCGCGAGATCAGGCGCGTGGGCCCTTGCGCGCCTTGGCGATCCGGGCCCGGTCACCCTGGTCGAGCACGACCTTGCGGAGCCGGATCGTCTTCGGTGTCACCTCGACGCACTCGTCGTCGGCGATGAACTCCAACGACTGCTCGAGGTTCATCAACCGCGCCGGCGTGAGCCGCTCGAAGTCGTCGCTGCCCGCCGCGCGCATGTTGGTGAGCTTCTTCTCCTTCGTCGGATTGACGTCCATGTCGTCGCTGCGAGCGTTCTCGCCGACGATCATGCCCTCATAGACGTCGACGCCGGGCCCCAAGAAGAGCGTGCCACGCTCCTGCAAGGTCATCAGGGTGAAGCTCGTCGTGACGCCGCGTCGGTCGGCGACCAGGCTGCCGTTCGCGCGCGTGCGGAGGTCGCCGAACCAGGGAGCCCATCCGTCGAAGACGTGATGCAGGATGCCAGTGCCGCGCGTCTCGGTGAGGAACTCCGTCCGGAAGCCGATGAGCCCGCGCGCCGGCACGACGTAGTCCATCCGGACACAGCCGGTGCCGTGGTTGATCATCTGCTCCATGCGGCCCTTGCGCAGCGCGAGCAGCTGGGTGACGACGCCGAGGTAGTCCTCGGGGACGTCGATGCTCACGCGTTCGACCGGCTCGTGGAGCTTGCCGTCGATCTCGCGCGTGACGACCTTGGGCTTCCCGACCGTGAGCTCGAACCCCTCGCGGCGCATGATCTCGACGAGCACGGCGAGTTGCAGCTCGCCTCGCCCCTGCACTTCCCACGCGGTCGGCAGTTCGGTGTCGAGCACCCGCAGGCTGACATTGCCGATCAACTCGGCATCGAGCCGGTTCTTCACGAGCCGGGCGGTGAGCTTGTTGCCACCATCGACACCCGAGAGCGGTGACGTGTTGATGCCGATCGTCATCGAG
The DNA here is from genome assembly GCA_005779345.1 of Actinomycetota bacterium. Taxonomy (GTDB): domain Bacteria; phylum Actinomycetota; class Acidimicrobiia; order IMCC26256; family PALSA-610; genus SXJQ01. Next base: position 608 of record SXJQ01000183.1, on the reverse strand, counting down.
ATGCTCGGCTCGTCGACGGTGATGATGGGCAACGGCCGCGGATCGTCGGGGTCGGTGAGGGTCTCGCCGATCGTGATGTCGGCGATGCCGCTGACGGCGATGATCTCGCCCGGACCGGCTTCGTCGACGTCGACGCGGTCGAGTGCCTCGGTGACGTACACGTCGCCGATCCGCACTCGCTCGCTGCTGCCGTCGCGCCGGCACCACAGGATCGACTGGCCGCGCTTGATGGTGCCGTGCTGCACTCGGCAGAGGGCGAGCCGACCGACGTACTGCGACGCGTCGAGGTTGGTGACCAGTGCCTGGAGCGGGTGGTGCTCGTCGTACTCCGGGGCGGGGATGTGCTCGACGAGGAGGTCGAGCAGCGGCTGGAGCGTGTCGCCGGGCACGGCGGGGTCGAGACTCGCCTGGCCGTCGCGCGCGTTCGTGTAGACGATCGGGAAGTCGATCTGGTGCTCGTCGGCGTCGAGGTCGAGGAAGAGGTCGTAGACCTCGTCGACGACCTCGGCGATGCGCGCGTCGGGGCGGTCGATCTTGTTGATGACGAGGATCACCGGGAGCCGCTGCTCGAGCGCCTTGCGCAGCACGAACCGCGTCTGGGGCAGCGG
>SXJQ01000182.1 GCA_005779345.1 Actinomycetota bacterium | reverse complement strand
CGCCGCCGCGGCCGCTGGTCGTCGCCGTCGCGCGCGAGGTCGCCGACGTCGCCGGTGTCGCCGGTGTCGTTCATCGCGCGGCGTCGCGGTCGAGGAAGGCCTGGAGCATCACCGCGGCGGCCACCTTGTCGACCACCCGGCGGCGCTCGCCCACCGAGAGCCGGGCCTCGCGCAGGCTGCGTTCGGCGCTGACCGTGGTGAGCCGTTCGTCGAAGGCGACGATCTCGACGGTGTCGCCCGCAGCAGCGCGCAGTTCTTCGATCTCGGCGAGCGCGGCACGCGCCGCGGGCCCGGCGCGGCCCGACAACGAGAGCGGGAGCCCCACCACGACCACGGTCGCCTCGTCGTCGCGTGCGGCCGCGAGGATCGCTCGGTGGTCGACGGCGTGGGAGGCGCCCCGAAGGAGCACCGCACGCGGCGAAGCGATCGTGCGGGTCGCGTCGGAACAGGCGAGACCGATGCGTCGGCCACCGAGGTCGACGCCGAGCACGCGACCCCGGCGCTGCGACGCAGGCCGCGACTCCGTCATCTGGGGGCGGCCGCCACTCCGGCTCCGAGCGCGGCGAGCGCGTCGTCGATGCCGTCGACCTTCGGTCCGCCACCCACCACGAGCTCCGCATTCTTGGCGGTCCCGCCGCCGAGGGCGCGGGCCGCGGGCGCGCCGATGTCGGCGGCCGAGGCTCCCACGGCGACGCGATCCTTGCTCACCGCGACCGCGACTCCCGCTTTGGCGCCGTCGGGTCCGAGCCCGACGAGCGCGACGATCCCGGACCCCAGCAACCGCAAGGTCGACTGTGCGAGCTGGCGCAGATCGTCGGGGCTCGACCCGTCGTGACGTGCGATCACGACACCGTCGGCCGCCGCTGCGACCAGTTCCTTCGCCACCGACTGCGCTTGCTGCGCGCGGATGCCGGCGAGCTCGGACTCGAGTTCTTTCACCTGCGCGAGCAGCTTGTGCACCTTGTCGTCGAGTTCGGCCGGCGCGGCGCGCAGGGTCGTGCCGAGGCGGCGCAGCCGGTCTTCGGTGTCGGCGATGTGGGCGAGCGCGCGGTCGCCGGTGAGCGCTTCGATGCGCCGGACGTTGGAGCCGATCGAGCCTTCGCTCAGAATCTTGATCGGACCGATGAAACCGAGCGCGTCGACATGGGTACCGCCGCACAACTCGGTCGACGGACCGGCGCGCAGCACCCGAACCTGTTCTCCGTACTTCTCGCCGAAGAACGCGATCGCACCGAGCCGTTCGGCCTCGGCCTTGCTCGTCTCGAAATGCTCGACGGGGGCGTCGGCGATCACCTCGGCATTGGCGAGCGCCTCGACCCGGGCGAGCTCGTCGGGGGTCACGCCCTCGAAGTGACTGAAGTCGAACCGCAGCCGATCGGGGCCGACGTGCGACCCGGCCTGCTTCACGTGGTCGCCGAGCACCTGCCGTAGCGCCCAGTGCAGGATGTGCGTGGCCGTGTGGTTGCGTCGAATCCGGTCGCGACGCTCCGAGTCGATCGCGATGGTGACCACCGCGCCCTCGGCGAGGGTCCCGGCGACGACCTCGCAGCGATGCAGATGGAAGCCGGGCAGCCCGAGTTGGGTGTCGACGACGTTCAGCACGAGCCCGTCGGGCGCCGTGATCGTCGCCGTGTCGCCGACCTGACCACCGCTCTCGGCGTAGCAGGGAGTTCGATCGAGCACCACGTCGACGTGCGCGCCCGGCTCGGCGCGCACGACGCGTTCACGGCCGGCGATGATCGCCTGCACCGAGGACCCCACGGTGGTCGTCTCGCTCCGGCCCGTGAACTCGGTGGTCCCGGCCGCCTCGAGCAGCTCTCGGTAGAGCTCGACCGGGGCGTTCGCCTTGCCGCCCGCCTCCTTCGCCGCCTCCTTCGCCCGGTCGCGCTGCTCCTCCATCCGGTGGTCGAAGCCGGCGGAGTCGACCGCGCGCGAGCGCTCCCCGGCGACCTCACGGGTGAGATCGATCGGGAAGCCGAGCGTGTCGTGCAGGTAGAACGCGTCGTCGCCCGACACGTCGCCGCGGTCGAGGATCTCGTCGAGGTACTCGGTTCCGCGGGCGAGCGTCCGGCGGAACGCCTCCTCTTCGCGGCCGACCACCCGGAGCAACAGATCGCGGTCGGCGACGAGATTCGGGTAGGCGCCGCCCATCACGTCGCAGACCGCGTCGACCATGGTGGGAGTGACGAGATCGCGCGCGCCGAGCAGGTAGGCGTGGCGGACGGCGCGCCGGATGATGCGGCGCAACACGTAGCCGCGTTCCTGGTTCGACGGCATCACGCCGTCGCCGACCATGAACGCCATCGATCGGGAATGCTCCGCCAGGATGCGCAGGTACACGTCGTGTTCGAGGTCGCGCCCGTAGACCGTGTCGCAGACCTGCTGCGCGCGATCGATCAAGGGCTCGAACAGGTCGATCTCCCAGATCGACGACTTGTTCTGCAACAAGAAGAGGATCCGTTCGAGGCCCGCGCCGGTGTCGATGCTCGGCCGCGGCAACGGCACCTTGTCGCCGCCCGCCTGCTGGTCGAACTGCATGAACACGAGGTTCCAGATCTCGACGTAACGGTCCTCGTTCCCCGCCGGTCCGAGGTCGGGGCCGTGGTCGGGGCCGAGGTCCCAGAAGATCTCCGAGCTCGGACCGCAGGGGCCGGTGTCGGCCATGCGCCAGAAGTTGTCGTCACCGAGGCGCTGGATCTTCCCGGCCGGAACGCCCACCGTGTCGCGCCAGATCTGCTCGGCTTCGTCGTCGGAGGTGTGGACGGTCACCCAGAGCCGGTCGGGATCGAACCCGAGGTGGTCGGTGGTGAACTCCCACGCCCACGGGATCGCGTCGGCCTTGAAGTACTCGCCGAAGCTGAAGTTGCCCATCAT
>SXJQ01000181.1 GCA_005779345.1 Actinomycetota bacterium | reverse complement strand
CATCGGCAAGAGCACCCTCGTCAACGTCATCTTCGGGCTGTACCAACCCGACGCTGGCGAGATCCGTTTGCATGGTTCACCGGTGCACTTCCGCACCCCGGCCGAGGCCATCGCGGCCGGGATCGGGATGGTGCACCAGCACTTCCAGCAGATCCCGGTGTTCACCGTCGCGGAGAACGTCGTGCTCGGCAACGAACCGCGACGTGGCGTGCGCCTCGACCTCGACCACGCGCGGGCCCGCATCCGCGAGATCGGCGAGCAGTACGGCCTTGCCGTCGATCCCGATGCGCGCATCGAAGACCTGTCGGTCGGTGAACAGCAACGCGTCGAGCTCGTCAAGGCGCTCTACCGTGAGGCCGAGATCCTCATCCTCGACGAACCGACCGCGGTGCTCACGCCGGGCGAGGTCGCGGAGTTCTTCGGCGTCGTGCGCAACCTCGTCGCGCAACACAAGTCGATCGTGTTCATCACCCACAAGCTGCGCGAGGTGCTCGCCGTGGCCGATCGCATCACGGTCCTGCGGTCGGGCCGCACGGTCGGCACGGCCGATCCCGCCGAGGCGACCGAGCAGAGCCTCGCGAACCTCATGGTCGGGCGCGACGTGCTGTTGCACATCGAGAAGGGCCCGGCTCGCCCCGCCGAGACGCGTCTGCTCGCTCGTGGGCTCGTCGTGCGCGACGACCGCGGTCTGCCCAGCGTCGACGGCCTCGACCTCGACGTGCATGCCGGTGAAATCTTCGGTCTCGCCGGCGTCGAGGGCAACGGCCAACGGGAGCTGGTGCAGGCCCTCGCCGGAATGCGCCGACCGGCAGGCGGATCGATCCGGATCATGGACGTCGACACGACCCACGCGACCCCACGCGAGGTGAGCGAACTCGGGGTCGGCCACGTGCCCGAGGATCGCAACAAGCACGGCGTCATCGGCACGTTCAGTCTCGCCGACAATCTCGTCCTCAACTCGTACTACCGCGGTCGGTTCGCTCGCCGCTTCGTCCGCAACGAGCGTGCCGTCCGCGAGCACGCCGACGAACTCATCGAGCGGTTCGACATCCGAACCCCGGGCGCCGAGGTCGCGCTCGACACGCTCTCGGGCGGCAACCAACAAAAGGTCATCATCGCCCGTGAGCTGTCGCGGTCGCCGGGGCTCCTGCTCGTCGCACAACCGACGCGCGGTCTCGACGTGGGATCGATCGAGTTCATTCACCACCGGATCATCGAGCTGCGCGACCAGGGGGCGGCCGTGCTCCTCGTCTCGGCCGAACTCGACGAGATTCTCGGCCTCGCCGACCGGATCGGGGTCCTGTACCGGGGGCGCATCGTGGGGGAGTTCGACCGTGCCGACGCAACCCGCGAGGGGCTCGGGCTGTTGATGGCCACCGGCAACCTGGAGCGCGCGTCGTGAGCACGCCCCCGGCACCGCGACCGCCGCACGAGCGGTCGGGCGGTCATCGGATCCTCGATCGGTACTTCGCCGCCGCGCCCGTGCTCGTGCCGCTCTACGCGATCGTGCTGGCCGTCGCGGTGGGCGCCGTCCTCATGCTCCTCATCGGCGAGAACCCGCTCGAGGCCTACTGGGCCCTGGCGCGGGGTATGTTCGGCAGCACCGACCGGGTGGCAGCCTCGCTCGGCCGCTCGACCCCCTTCATCGGCGCCGCGCTCGCGGTGGCGTTCGCGTTCCGCGCCGGGCTGTTCAACATCGGCGCGGAGGGCCAACTCCTCGTCGGCGCGACGGTCGCGGCGTGGGTCGGGGGTTTCGCGCTCATCGGCGACGTGCCCGGGATCGTCGGGATCGCGCTGATTCTCTTCGCGGGCGTCGTGGGAGGGGGGCTGTACGGCGCGGTACCGGGACTGCTGAAGGCCCGCACCGGCGCGCACGAGGTCATCACGACGATCATGCTCAACAGCATCGCGGTGCTCACCGTCCGCTGGCTCGTCACGTCGCAGGACCCGGTGATCCTGCGCGACATGAACGCGTCGGTCCCGCGCACGGTGACGCTCCCCGACCGAGCACGGCTCACCCTCCTCGTCGACAGCGAGCCGCCGTTGCACCTCGGCTTCCTCGTGATGGTCGCGCTCGCGACGGTCGTGTGGTTCGTGCTCCAGCGCACCACGAAGGGTTTCGAGGTCCGCGCGGTGGGCCAGAACCCGTCGGCGGCGCGGTACGGCGGGGTCAACGTCGGGCGCACGATCGCGCTCGTGATGGCCTTCGCCGGCGCATGCGCCGGGCTCGCCGGCGCCGGGGAGATCTCCGGCACCACGGGCTTCTTGAGTCCCGGCGTGTTCGTCGCGATCGGCTTCGATTCGATCGCGATCGCACTCTTGGCCCGCGCCAACCCGTTCGCGGTGATTCCCGCCGCAGTGCTGTGGGGGTCGATGCTGTCGGGGGCGGCCATCATGCAGCAGGAGACGGGCCTGTCGATCGACATCGTGCGGATCGTTCAAGCGCTCGTACTGCTGTTCGTCGCGGCCGACGTGATCGTCCGCACGATCTTCGGGCTGCGCCACGTGACCAAGGCCGCGTTCGAACAGAGCCACCTCACGAGTGGATGGGGGTCGTCGTCGTGACCGACACGCGCGATACGTCGGCACCGACCGCGGCGACCACGGCAGCGCCGCCTCACCCGAGCGGGGGGAGCGGCGCAGTGGTCGGGTCGGTCTTGCTCGGGGTCGTCGGCCTGCTGATCGTCTTCGTGCTCGCGCCGCGGCTCATCGACGACACCCGCGGCTTCTCGTTCGAGCCGCCGCCCGACGCCCTCAAGTGGACGTTCACGCCATCGGTGCTCGTGGGCGTGATCGGGGCGATCTTCGTGCTCGCTGCGGTCATCGCGTTCGTCGCCTCGCGACGCTGGGGCGACGCGACGACGGTGTCGAAATGGGCGTTACGCGGTTCGATGGTGCTCGTGATCCCGCTCGTGCTCGCGACCGCGCTCGCACTCTCCGATGCACCCGACACGAACGTGCTGCAACTCCTCATCGAATCGTTGCGCCTCGGCACGCCGATCGCCCTCGGGTCGATGGCCGGCCTCTGGTGCGAGCGATCGGGCGTCGTGAACATCGGCATCGAGGGAATGATGCTCGCGTCCGCCGGTGTGAGCTTCACGCTGTATGCCAGTCTCGGTGACGCGGCCGGGGGCCTGTGGCTCTGGACCGCGATCCTGATCGCGGTGCTCACCGGCGGGCTCATCGCCGCGCTCCACGCGCTCGTCACCGTCACGTTCCGTGTCGATCAGATCATCTCGGGCGTCGCGATCAACCTCCTCGCGCTGGGGCTCACCGGCTTCCTCCGCTCCGAGATCATCGTCCCGGGAGGCATCTCCTCGGGGGAGAGCACCGAGCCGATCGGGATCCCGCTGCTCTCCAGGGTCCCGATCCTCGGCGAGCAACTGTTCACGGGGAAGCCGATCTTCTTCGCGATGTTCGTCGTCGTCGCGGGCACCGGCTTCGTACTGTTCCGCACGCCCTGGGGCCTCAGGGTCCGTTCCTGCGGTGAGAATCCTGGCGCGGCCGCGTCGCTCGGCGTCGACGTGATCCGCACGCGATACCGCGCCGTGATCATCGGCGGGTCGATCGCCGGCCTCGGCGGCGCCTGGTTCTCGCTCGAGACGCAGGGCGGTTTCGAGGACGCGATGACCAACGGAACCGGGTTCATCGCACTCGCAGCGCTGATCTTCGGCAAGTGGCGCCCGGGGTACGCGTTCCTCGGCGCGCTGTTGTTCGGCTTCTCGCGCGCGCTCGGTGCTCGCATGCAGATCCTCGGTGTCGAGATCGGCGACTTCTCGATCCCGAGCGAGTTCTGGCAGATGCTGCCCTTCGTCGTGACGATCATCGTGGTCGCGGGCGTCGTGGGTCGCGCGGTCGCCCCGGCCTCGGTGGGCAAGCCCTACGAGCGACCGCGATGATCGACTGGGATGCGCTGCGAGCCGCCGCGGTCGACGCTGCGGGGTGCGCGTATGCCCCGTACTCGCACTTCGAGGTCGGAGCGGCCGCGCTCGTCGACGACGGTCGCGTCGTGACGGGCTGCAACGTCGAGAACGCGTCGTACGGATTGACCCTGTGCGCGGAATGCGGCGTCGTCTCGGCCCTGCACCGCGGGGGCAGAGGGCGGCTGGTCGCGCTCGTGTGCGTCGGCGGGCCCGATCGCGCGCCGGTGATGCCCTGCGGTCGCTGCCGGCAACTGCTCCACGAGGCCGGTGGGCCCGAACTCCTCGTGGACGGCGACGGGCACCCGCGCCCGCTCGGCGACCTCCTGCCGGATGCCTTCGGGCCCGACGCCCTCGGGCCCGACTCGATGCCATGACCGACGTCATCGATCTCATCCGGACCAAACGCGACGGCGGCGCGCTCGCCGACGACGACATCGAGTGGCTGATCGCGGCCTACACGGCAGGGCAGGTTCCCGACGAGCAGATGTCGGCGCTGTTGATGGCGATCGTGTTCCGCAGTCTCGACGAACGCGAACTCGCGGCCTGGACGCGGGCGATGATCGACTCCGGGCAGCGACTCGACCTGTCGCAGGTGTCGCGCCCGACCGTCGACAAGCACAGCACCGGCGGGGTCGGCGACAAGGTCTCGCTCGTGCTCTGCCCCCTCGTGGCGGCGTGCGGCGCCGCGGTGCCACAACTGTCGGGACGTGGCCTCGGACACACGGGTGGCACCCTCGACAAGATGGAGTCGATCGCGGGCTGGTCGGCCCAGGTCGCGCCCGAGCGGATGATCGAGCTGCTCGACTCGGTCGGCGCGGTGATCGCGGCCGCAGGGACGGGGCTCGCACCCGCCGACCGGAAGCTCTATTCGCTCCGCGACGTCACCGGCACGGTCGAATCGATTCCGCTGAT
>SXJQ01000180.1 GCA_005779345.1 Actinomycetota bacterium | reverse complement strand
GACCTCGGCCGTCTCATCGAGTCGGACCCCGCCTTGTCGACCCAGGTCATCAGGCTCGCGAACACCGCGTTCTACGGACTGTCGGGCAAGGTCGCGAGTGCGTGGCGTGCCGTGACCGTGCTGGGGCTCGCCACGGTGCGGGCCCTCGCCACGACGGCCGCGTTCGACCTGTTCAGCGAGAAGGGTCGGTCGGTTCCCGACGACTTCTGGCCCCACTCGGTCACCACCGCGGCGGCATCATCGGTCGTTGCGCGTCGGCTCGGATACCAGAGCAACGACGCGTTCTCGGCGGGCCTGCTGCACGACATCGGGACCGCCTTGATGTTCCGCCGCGCGCCGCGCCGCTACGACGCGGTGCTCGCACACATGCACGACGATCCGACGCTGTCGCTCGTCGACGCGGAGCAGGCCGAGTTCGGGATCACCCACGCCGAGGTCGGAGCCGCCGCGCTGTCGGTGATGAAGTTCCCGACCGAGCTGACGGCGGCGATCGCGACGCACCACCGCCCGCCCGCGGAGATCGAGCCGATGCTCTCGCGGATCATCGTCGCGGCCGACGCGATCGCCTGTGTGATCTCGCCGACGAACGAGGCGAACGTTGCGGTGGGCGAGGCGCTGGTCGCGCTCGGCCTGCCGCCCGAGGCCGAGACGGGCCTGCTCGACGAGGTGCGTCACGACCAGGAGAACCTCGCCGGCTTCCTCACCGTCCGCGGCTGAGCCGGCTTCACCGAACCTGGCTTCATTTAGCGGTCCGGCGTGCTCCGCACGCCGGACCGCTCCATGAACGCTCGTGGGGTGGGGGATTCAGGCGTGGACGCCGGGCACTCGGTCGGCCCACGGGCGGGCCACCTCGAGCTGGGACGCGATCCGCAACAGCAGGTCTTCACGCCCGTAGGCGGCGGCGAGGTGGACGCCGACGGGGAGCCCCTCGGCGTTCCACGACAGCGGCAACGAGATCGCCGGCTGGCCGCTCAGGTTGAAGCCCGCGCAGAACGGCGCGAACGCCGCGGCGCGCATGAACCCGAGGATCGGCATCTCCGCGTTCTCGAACGTCCCGAGCGGCACCGGCGGCTCGGCGAGCGTCGGGGTGAGCAACAGGTCGAACCCGGTGCTGCCGTCGAACGGCTCCCACCATGCGCCGATGTCGCGGCCGAAGTGTTCGAGCGCGTGCACGGCGTCGAGCAACTGCTGCGCGGTGACGCCGAGCCCGCTCTGGTACATGTCCCACGTGAGCGGCTCGACATCGTCGGCCGTGACATCGCGGCCGAGCTTGCGGCCGATGTCGGTGATCTCGTCGGCGAGACCCGCGTCCCACAACGCCGTGAAGTAGCCCACGACCGCGGGGTCTTCGAACGCCTTGGGGTACTCGTACTCGACGACGTGGCCGAGCGACTCGAGCAGGCGCGCCGCGTCTTCGACCGCGGCGACGCAGTCGGCATGGACCTCGCCGGTGCCGAGCGGATTCGCCGTGAGCACGCCGATGCGGAGGCGGCCCGGGTCGGCCCCGACCTCCTGCGCGAAGGGTCGCGCCGGCTCGGGCGCCACCACCGCTTGACCGGGGAACGGCCGGCGGAGCGCGTCGAGCACCGCGGCGGTGTCGCGTACCGACCTGCTCACGCAGCCCTCGACGGTGAGCGGGCTCGACAAGTGCCCCGAGTCGGGACCCTGCGAGGTGCGCCCGCGTGACGGCTTGAGGCCGACGAGCCCGTTGCAGCTCGCGGGGATGCGGATGGAACCACCGCCGTCATTGGCGTGCGCGAGGGGAACCATGCCGCTCGCGACCGCGGCCGCGCTCCCGCCGCTGCTGCCACCCGTCGTCCGCGTCGTGTCCCATGGGTTGCGGGTCGCGCCGTGCGCGTGCGGTTCGGTGGTCGGGACGAGCCCGAACTCGGGCGTGTTCGTGCGGCCGATGCACACAAACCCGGCCTCGAGGTAGCGGACCGCGAGATCATCGGTGTGCTGAGCGAGATGCCCGACGCGCTTCAGCGCGTTGGTGCCGCGGTGGTAGGGGTCGCCGGCGACGGCGCACTGGAGGTCCTTGAAGAGGATCGGCACACCGCGGAAGGGGCCGTCGGGGAGCGGACCGGCGGCCTGCTCGCGGGCCTTGTCGAACAGCGGGTGGATCACCGCGTTGAGCTGGGGGTTGATCGCCTCGACGCGTGCGATCGCCGCGTCGACGAGCTCGGCAGGCGTCGCGCTGCCCTCGCGTACGAGCTGGGCCTGGGCCGTGGCATCGAGGGAAGCCAGTTCGTCGGTCATCGGGTACCTCACCGTCGGGTCGGGGGGCGTCGGCCCCGGTCGGAGAACGATACGCCGTGCCGCGGTTGGGAGACCAGGCCGCGGCCGCTACCGTCGAATCGCATGGTCGCCGTGACCCGCACGCTCCAGAACGCGTCGCACACCGTGTTCGAGGTGCTCCTCGACCACGGTCGCTGGATGGCCTGGAACACGGTGCTCGCCCTCGTGCCGCTCGCGCTGGCGTGGTCGCTCTTCCGCCCCGACGAGCGACGGACGGCGGGCTGGTGGGCGCGCCTCGGCGTCTTCGTCGCGTTCCTGCCGAACGCGCCGTACGTGTTGAGCGACGTCATCCACTTCTTCGACGACGTGCGCGCCACCACCGACCAGAACAACCTGCGCGTCATGTTCGGGGTCGCGCCGGTGTACGGCGCGTTCTTCGCGGCCGGCTTCGGTGCGTACGTCGTCAGCGTGCGTCGCGCCCGCGCGTACGCGGCCGGCGAGTTCGGCGCGCGTGCGGGAGCGGTCGCCGCGCTGGCATTGCACGCGTCGGCGAGCGTCGGCGTGTTCCTCGGTCGGTTCTGGCGCTTCAACAGCTGGGATCTCGTCACCGCGCCGGGCACGCTCGCGTACCGCACCGACGACCTCCTGCACCGCTGGTCGATCGGCGTGATCGCGGTGACCTTCGTGTCGCTCGTCGCCCTCACCGCGATCGTCGAGTTGATGCTCGACGGCATCGAGCTACGGCGTCTGCGCGCCCGCCGCCTCGCGGCCTGAGGCCTCGCGGCCTGAGCAATCAGGCGTCAGGTGTCGTCGTCGTCGGCGAATGCGGTCGCGCCGCCGAAGCGCACCATCATCGTCGTGTCGACCCAGTCGGAGAGTGACGCGATCGCCTCGCACGCGTGTGCGAGGTCGTCTCGGTCCATCGATGCCGCGGGGATCTCGGTCGCGGCGACCACCTTGCCGTGCGGCGTGTCGTCGTCGGGGACGTAGAACACCCGCGCCGAGATGATGCCGCGGTTGATGTCGTTGATCTCCTCGAGGAGTTCGAGGCTCAGTTCCACGCCGACGAGCACGCGCGCCCAGACGCGGACGAGCACGGGGTCGTGGTCGAGGAGGGTGATGCGGTAGAGCGCGCTCCCGATGCGGATCGGGATGTCGCCGTTGTGCTCGATCGTCAGGTCGTCGTCGCCGTCGAGGCCGAGGCATTCGCGTGCGAGCGACTCGACGTAGGGGCGGTAGATGTCTCGGGGATCGATCGCGGACGACACGGCGCGGAGGATATCGACCGCGTTCACCAGCCGCGCAGATCCACAGCCCACTCGTCGATGATCGGTGCATCGAGGCCGGCACCGTCGGCGACCCACAGCCGCTCGTGATACGCGATCGTCGGATCGATGTGCGCGGGTTGCAGGAGCACGCGGTCGCCGGGCGCGACGGATCCCTCGGGCCGGAACGTGACGTGCTCGTCGGAGCAGAACAGCGTTTCTCCGCCCTCGAGCAGTGGGTTGCCGTGGTCCATCCCGAAGCTCTTGAGACCGGCATCGGCCACCGCGAACTTCGCACTCACCGACACGACGGTCGCGACCAGACGGAGTGCCGGGACGAACGGCAGCCCGAGTGCGCCGTACGCGGTGTCCATGAGCACGTAGCTCCCGGCTTGGATCTCGTTGGCCCAGGTGTTGATCGCGTACGTGCCGGTGCCGCCGGCCGACACGATGTCGCCACCGACGATCGCGTGCGCGGCGAGCAGGCGTTCCATGCTCTGCGCGCACTTCTCGCGGCGCTCGTCGGCGTCGGCGAGCCCGACGACATGCCCTTCGTACCCCATCACGCCGCGCACCGTGAGCCCGGCAGCGCGAGCCGCGTCGGCGAGGCGCCCAGCGTCACTCGGCGCACACCCGCAGCGCGGCAGCCCGACGTTGACGTCGACGAGCACCTCGCGCAGCCCCGCCCGCGCCGCAGCCGTGATCGTCGCGTCGGAATCGACGGCAACGGTGACGCGCGCGTCGAGGTCGGCGAGGGTGCGGAGACGGTCGGCGTCGAGCGACTCGTTGGCGAGCAGCAGGTCGGCGGTGAGTCCGGCGGCGGCGAGCCCGACGAGTTCGCGCGGGGTGGCCGCGCAGAACGTCTGGTGCCCGTGTTCGGCCTGACGCCGAGCGATGGCCGTGCACTTGTGCGCCTTCACGTGCGGCCGCAGGGCCGGGCCCGGACGCGCCGCGGCCATCGTGGCGAGGTTGCGCTCGAACGCGCCGGCAGCGACGACGAGCGCGGGCGTCGGGAGGTCGGCGACGACGGTCATGCGCACGAGCATGTCACGGGGTGGTCGTCGGAGTGCGATACTGCAGGCATGAGTGGGGAATCGTTGCGGCAACGTCCGTTCGCGCCCGGGTTGTTGCCCTGGGTGGCGCTGAGCCTCGCGGGCGCGAGCGCGGCGCAGATCGCCGCGATGGTGCTGACGACGTTCGAGTCGGGCTATCCCGGCGACCAGCGCCTGGAGTGGGTCGCGCAACAGATCGCGAGCATCTGGTTGGCCGTCCCCGTCCTGGCGGCAGCGTTGCTCGTCGCGTGGATCGGCACCGATACCGACGGCGGCACCGATACCGACGGCGGCACCGATGACGACGCGGCGCCGGTTCCCGTGGTGACGCGGGTGACGGCGACAGTGATGACGATCGCGCGCTGGCTCGCGCTCGGCGTGGCGTTGCTGATCGTGGTCGCGGGTGTCTGGGCGATCTGGCAGTTGGCGGTCGACGTGCGCCTCCCGACGCCCGACGCGACGGACTCCCTGGAGATCCTCGTCGACGACGCACCGTGGGAGCAACGGATCGCGGTCACGCTCTCCGCGCTCGGTCCCATGGGCGTCGCGGTCGTCGCGGGGTTGTTCGTCTGGCCGCGCTCGGGCCGCGCGTTAGCGCAACAACCGACGTAGCGCCTTGCCCGAGACCGATCGCGGGATCGCGTCGACGAGCACGAGTTCACGCGGGAGTTTGGCGCGCGCGAGCTGTTCGCCGACGTAGTCGCGCAACTGTTCGAGCGACGGCGGCGACGAGGGATCCGCGGCGACCACGACCGCGACCACCCGCTCGCCCCACTCGGGGTCGGCGCGACCGACGACGCACACGTCGCGCACGTCGGGGTGCGTGAGCAAGACGTCTTCGACCTCGGTCGGGCTCACGTTCACACCGCCGGTGATCACGAGATCCTTGAGCCGGTCGACGACCGCCAGGCGACCTCCGACGATGCGCCCGACATCGCCGGTGTGGAACCACCCGTCGGGGTCGAGCACGCCGGCGGTCTGCTCGGGATCGAAGCGGTAGCCGCGCATCACGGGCGCGCCGCGCAGCAGGATCTCGTCGTCGCGGCCGAGACGCAGCTCCATGCCCGCGTTCGGCTCGCCGTTCGTGACCGCGCCGCCCCACGTCTCCGACAGGCCGTACGCGTCGTCGAGATGCGCGCCGGCGGCCTCCGCCCGCGCTCGCAACGCGGGTGGGAGCACCGCGCTGCCGACGATGATGCTGCGGAACCGGTGGACCGGCGCGCCCGCGTCGAGGAGTCGCAACAACACGGTCGGCACGACCGACACCATGGTGACGCCGGTCTCGTGACTCTGCGCGACGCGTTCGAGGTCGAACGATTCGTGCACCACGTACGGCAGCCCGCACGTGTACGCGCGGGCGACGATCGCGAGGCTGGCGACGTGGTGGAGCGGCATGCACGCGAGCCAACAGTCGCTCGCGCCCGCGCCGACCGCGGCCGTATAGCCGCGACCCATCACGTCGAGCCCGGTGCGGGTCAGTTCGACGAGCTTGGGCCGGCCGGTGGTCCCCGACGTGGCGAGCACCGCGGCGGTGTCGGCGTCGACGGGAATGCCGTCGCGCCGAACGCGGCGACCGTCGCCGTCGACGACATGGGTCGGGCGAGCCTGCGCGAGGCGAGCCTCGATCTCGGCGTGCGGTGCCCGGGCGTCGATCGGCAGGATCGCCTCGCCCGCATCCCACGCCGCGACCGCCGTGGCAGCGATCTCGGGGTTCGAGAGCAGCGTCGCGACGAGGTTGGCCATACGAGCTCAGTTGAGCACACGGGGTTTGTGCTCAACTGACCACCATGGCGACCCCTCAGCAGTGGTTCGCGGGTGCGCGGCCGCTAACGCTCGGCGCGGCGGTCGCTCCGGTGCTCGTCGGAACCGCCGCGGCCTCGGTCGCACGCGATGTCCAGTGGGGATACGCGTTCGCCGCGCTCGCGACTGCGCTCGCGTTGCAGATCGGCGTCAATTACGCGAACGACTACAGCGACGGCGTCCGTGGCACCGATGCCAACCGGCGCGGTCCGGTGCGGCTCACCGCCTCGGGGCTCGCGACCGCCGGCGCGGTCCAGCGAGCCGCGCTCGGTGCGTTCGCCGTCGCGGCGATCGTCGGCGGTCTGTTGTCGCTCGCGGTCGACGCGCGTCTGTTGCTCGTCGGTGTCGTGTGTCTCGCGGCCGGTTGGTTCTATACGGGAGGGCCGAAGCCCTACGGCTACGCCGGGTTCGGCGAAGCGATGGTGCTGCTCTGCTTCGGGTTCATCGCGACCGCGGGCTCGACCTACGTGCAACTCGAGCGTGTGAACGCCGAGGCGTGGTGGGGTTCGCTCGCGACCGGGCTGCCCGCCTGCGCGATCCTGCTCGCCAACAACCTGCGCGACATCGACACCGACCGGATTGCCGGCAAGCGCACGCTCGCGGTCCGCCTCGGACCCACCGGCGCGCGGCTGCTCTACACGGTCAGCGTCGCGGGAGCATTCGTGGCCGTCGGTGCCCTCGGCGCGATGCACGCGTGGTGTTTCCTCGGTGTCGCGGCGGCGCCGTTCGCGTTGGGGCCTCTGCGGATCGTGCGTTCGCATTCCGACGCCCCGTCGCTCGTCCGCGCGCTCGTGCTCACCGCACGGTTCGAGGTCGTGCTCGCGATCCTGCTGTCGGTCGGGTTGGCCGCCGCCTGACGATCAGGTCCGGATCGCCGCCGCGACGTGGACCGGTTGTT
>SXJQ01000179.1 GCA_005779345.1 Actinomycetota bacterium | reverse complement strand
TGACCTTCTCGAGGAAGGGCGTGTCGAGCACCTTGTTCTCGGAGTGGCTGAACGCGGTGTCGAGCCCGCCTTCGCCCTCCCACTCGCCGATGAGCGCCGCCAACGGTCCCCACTCGTCGTGGCTCGTCTGGTCGGGCGTGCTCGGGTCGGGCGTCACGGGGTCAGAGGTCATGTCGGTGCCTTCCTACCGGGAATTCCTGCCGATTGTAGGATCCCGCGCGGTGACGGGTGCGACGACCAGCGGCCCCGCGGCGAACCCGACCGACCGCGGAGCCCGTGCACTTCGCGACCGGCCGACGCGGTTCGTGGCGCGGCGGCTCGCGGTTGGTCGCATCGCCGGCCCGATCCGGCCGCGCTGGACGGCTCGCTCGGCGCTGCTCGAGCTGGTCGGGCTCGCCGGCCTCGCGATCACCCAACCGCTGCTCGATGTCTTCGGCAAGGCACCCGAGGTGTTCGTGCAGAGCGGCGCCTCACGCAGCGATGTCGTCCTGTTCGCGGTCGCGGTAGCGCTGGCGCCCGCGGTGGTCCTGCTCCTCGTCGAGCTCGCGACCGGCACCGTCGGCGGGGTCACGACCCGAGCGATCACGCATGCGCTCGCGCTCGCCGTGCTCGTCGCCCTGCTCACGATCCAGGCCGGGCGCGGCGCGACATCGCTCGACGGCGCGAGCCTGCTCGCGCTCGCCCTCGTGCTCGGCGGCGTGTTCGCGATCGCCTACCTGCGGTTGCTCTGGGTCCAGCAGTGGCTGCGGTACAGCGCGATCGGCGTTCCGTTCGTGGTCGCGTTGTTCCTGTTCGCGTCACCGGCCAACGCGCTGTTGCGCGCGACCGGCGCGACCGCGCGGACCGGTGTCGCGGTCGACGCCGGCGACCGCGGACCGATCGTCGTGCTGATACTCGACGAGTTGCCCGTGCGATCGCTGCTCGACGCCGACGGTCGCATCGACGACGAGCGCTTCCCCGGCTTCGGCGCGCTCGCCGCAGAGTCGACGTGGTACCGCAACACGACATCGGTGGCGACCCACACGATGCACGCCGTGCCCGCGATCCTCACGGGGCGCTACCCAGGAACCGAGAGCCTGCCGCCGACCGCCGCGGTCCATCCCGACAATGTGTTCCGGTTGCTCGAGCGGGCCTACCGATTCAACGTCGTCGAGGAGCAGACCGACCTGTGCGTGGTCGGCCGCTGTTCGCCCGATCATCCCGACAATGCGCCCGCGCGCGAGTTCCGCACGCCCGGCGCACCGATGCGGAGCGACGCAGGGGGCCGGGGCGCGTGGGCCGCCCTGTTCGAGCAGACGGTCGACGCCTATGCCGCGATGATCGATGTCGACGGCCGCACGATCGCTCCCGAGGCCGAGGAGGACCGACGCGTCGACGATCGGCTCGTGA
The DNA here is from genome assembly GCA_005779345.1 of Actinomycetota bacterium. Classification (GTDB taxonomy): domain Bacteria; phylum Actinomycetota; class Acidimicrobiia; order IMCC26256; family PALSA-610; genus SXJQ01. The sequence continues at coordinate 1,337 of SXJQ01000179.1, read as the reverse complement.
TCCCCGAACCGCTCCCCGGTGCCGACGACGCGGCCGGCAACCCGGCGAACCGCACGGCGCAGCCCGCCGACTTCGCGGCGTGGCTCGGCACGATCGACGCTGACACCGACACGCCACAACTGAGCGTGCTCCACACGGTTCTGCCCCACAATCCTTGGTATCTCGACGGCGAGGGCGTCGCCTACTCGATCCCCGAGGGCAGCGCGAATCTCGTGGGGCTCCGCGAGCTGCGATGGCTCGACGCACCGGGCGCGACCGAGGTCGCTCGCCAGCGGCACCTCCTGGCCGTCCGCTACACCGACACCCTCGTCGCGGCGCTGCATGCCCACCTCGAAGCGCTCGGCATCTGGGACACCGCGACGGTGATCGTCACGGCCGACCACGGCGCGGCGTTCGAACCCGGCGGGTACTTCCGTCGTTGGGAAGCAGCGAACTCCCCCGAGATCGCGGGCGTGCCGCTGTTCGTGCACGGACCAGGGTTCGCGTCCGGAACGATCGTCGACGAACCGGCCCAGACCGTCGACGTGCTCCCCACCGTCGCGCAGGTCGCTGCCGTCGACGTCCCGTGGGGGCTCGACGGCACGAGCCTGTTGGAGCTGCCGGCACAACCGCGCTGGTCGCACCCCTACGCGAAGGCGAAGGACGAAACGGCGCGCTACCGGGTCGAGCCGCTCGACGTGCGCGACCACCTCACCCGTCTGCTCGCGCTCGCGCGCGGAACCACGGGAGGCGGCGACCTCGCGGTACTGCGCGGCGGACCCGACGGCGACCTCGTGGGCGACCAGGTGACCGCGGTCGCGCGCGGACCGGACGCGACCGGCTCCGTCGACCTCGACTTCCCGTCGCACCGAGACGGCAAGACCGACGGGTGGAGAATCGACGAGCATGGCCGCGTCCCCGCGCTCCTCATCGGACGACTGCACGATCGCGACCTCGACGCACCGATCGCGATCGCAGTGGCGATCGACGGCCGCATCGCCGCCGTCGTCCGCACGTTCGCCGGCGACGACGACCGCGCGCATCCCGATCGGTTCACCGCGCTTCTCCCCCCGTCGTGGCTCGCGTCGGGCAGCCATCGCGTGACGTTCTACGAGTTGACCGGCGTGGGCGATCGGCGCCGGCTGCTCCCGCTCGACTCCTGACTCCGCCGTCTCGCTAGGGTGCGCGCAGGACCCGTTTGCGCTTCGGTGCGTTCCTCGCTCCCCACCATCCGCTCGGCGAGCACCACCGCACCGGGTGGGAGATGATCGCGAGCCCCGAGCTCTTCCCCGCGGCCGCCGGTGAGCGCACCCACCGCATCGGGCTCGGCACGGGCGTGGTCTCGCTGCCGTACCACC
>SXJQ01000178.1 GCA_005779345.1 Actinomycetota bacterium | reverse complement strand
GACTGCCGAATCGACGGCGCCGAGTTCACCTCTCACGAGATCGACGTCGTGTTCGGCGACGGATGGATCATCACGCGCCACCACGGGTTGGACGCCGAGATCATCGACGAAGCCCGGCGCCGACACGAGATCTTGCTCCAGAGCGACGAGACCGCCACCGCGACGCGTGCGCTCTGGGCCGTCCTCGACCTGATCGTCGATCGATGGTTCGACGTGTCCGAGTCGATCGACGAAGAACTCGAGCGCATCGAGGACACCGTCTTCGACGGCAAGAACACCGCCCTGCCGAGCAACGTCTTCGCGCTCCGGCGCTCCCTCGTCGCGTTCCGGCGCACCGCCGGGCCGACCCGAGAAGTGCTCGCGGCACTCGTCCGAGGTGAGATCCACGGCATCGGGCCCGACACGGCTCGGCGACTGCACGACGTCAACGACCACGTGTTGCGCATCCTCGAGATCCTCGAAGCCCAACGCGAGTTACTGACCGCGCTGTTCGAAGCGCAGCTCGCCATCGCGTCGAACCGGATGAACCAGGTCATGAAGGCGACCTCGAGTTGGGGTGCCATCCTCGTGCTGAACACCCTCATCGCCGGGATCTACGGGATGAACTTCCGGCACATGCCCGAACTCGACTGGGTAATCGGCTACCCGCTCGTGTTGGCATCGATGGTCGCCGTCACGCTCGGCGGTTACGCGCTGTTCAAGCGCCGCGGCTGGTTGTGACGCGCGACGCGAACCGACGTACTCGGTGGTCGCCTCGGGATCGTTGGGTCACGATCCAACCCACTTCGCACAGCGCGACCGCGATGAACGCAATCGTCGCGCAGACTGCGACCGCGTCGAGCGGTGGCAGTTCCAGCGCGTAGAACTCAGCGACAGGAGGTATCGCGATCACTCCGACGAACGCCGCGATCATCGCCGTCAACAACAGGGCGCGATAACCGGTGATCGGTCGCGCAAGGATCCCGAGCACGGCCAACCCAACGGTCAACAACACCAGCGTGGCACCAGTGCGCGACTCGGTCAACGACACATCAGCAATGCTGCGACAGGCGGCATAGGCCGCGAACGTTGCTGCCGCGGCAACCAAGCCCGCCGGAATCGCGAACCGCAACACCCGGCGCACGAACCCGGGCCGGTAGCGCGTGAGGTTCGGTGCCACCGCGAGGAAGAACGCAGGCACACCGATGCTCAGGGTCGACACTACCGTCATGTGTCGAGGGAGAAATGGGTAAGGCCACCGCGCGACACCGGTGGCGAGCGCGAGCAACATCGCGTACACCGTCTTGGTCACGAACAGGTTCGCCACGCGTTCGATGTTCGCGATGACGCGCCGACCTTCGGCAACGACTCCGGGCATCGTCGCGAACCGTCCGTCGAGCAACACGAGTTGCGAGACCGCACGAGTCTCCGGTGCCCCACTCCCCATCGCGATACCGATGTCAGCGTCCTTCAGCGCCAGCGCATCGTTCACGCCGTCGCCGGTCATCGCCACAGTGTGACCGCGCGCCTGCAAGGCCTGCACCATCGACCGTTTTTGCTGCGGTGTCACCCGGCCGAACACCGCGTAGTCGTCCATGACTTGGGCCAGGGCCTCGACATCCTCGGGGAGTTCCCGAGCATCGAAGACGCGGTGTGCATTCGGGACACCGGCCCGGGTTGCCACCGCCCCGACGGTGACGGGATTGTCACCCGAGATCACGCGGAGTTGCACGCCTTGTTCCACGAAATAGGCAAACGTCTCCGCGGCGTCGCTGCGGATCTGTTCGTCGAACGTGACGATGGCCGCGGCCACCAACCCAGCCGGCAACTCGTCCCCGTCGATGGGTTGGATCGTGTGGGCCAGGAGCAGCACCCGCTGACCCGCGCTCGCAAGTTCAGCCACGCGCCCGACGATGCGGGCCTGGTTGTCGGTCGGCACCATCTCGGGTGCGCCGAACACCCACGTCCCTCGCTCAGCGAAGTCCGCGGCGCTCCACTTGCGTGCCGAACTGAACGCAACCTCCGCCCGCCGTTCCCATGCCGAGGGTGCGGGGAAGCCGTCCCGAAGCACACTCATCGTCGCGTTCGCGTTGGGGTCGGCGGCCAACGCGCCGAGCGCGTCGGCGACCGGCAGGTCGGGCACGATGATCTCGCACGCCGCGAACTCGATGGCGCCTTGGGTGATGGTGCCCGTCTTGTCGACGCACATCACGTCGACGCGCGCCAGGCTCTCGACCGCCGGAAGCTCTTGGACCAAGACTTGGCGGCGCGCAAGCGACACCGCCGCGATCGCGAACGCGAGGCTGGTGAGCAGCACCAACCCTTCGGGCACCATGGCCACGACCCCGGCGACCGTCCCCGCAACCGCTTCCCGCCACGATTCGTGGTCGGCGGCGAACTGGCTGAGCGCAAGGATCGCAGCCGTGGGAACGAGCGCCCAGGTGACGTAGCGAAGGATCGTGTTGATGCCGGTTTGGATCTCGCTGTGCACGAGTGCGAAGCGTCGCGCCTCGGTCGCGAGCCGGCGGGCGTACGCATCCGCGCCGACCGCAGTGGCCTGCATCATTCCTCGCCCGGCGACAACGATGCTGCCCGACATCGCCGTGTCGCCGACCACTCGGTGGACCGGGTCGCTCTCACCGGTGAGCATCGACTCGTCGAGTTCGAGTCCCTCGGAGGCCCGCACGACGCCGTCGGCCGGAACTTGATCGCCGGCGCGCAGCTCGAGCAGATCATCGATCACGATCGCTTCGACCGCCACCTCGGCGAGATGTCCGTCTCGCATCGCACGAGCGAGCGGGGCGCTCAGGACCGCCAGCCGGTCGAGCGTGCGCTTCGATCGCCACTCCTGCACGATCCCGATGAGCGCGTTCGACACGAGCACGATGCCGAAGAGCGCGTCTTGGATCGGACCGACGACGAGAATGACGACGAGCAGTGAGCCGAGGATCGCGTTGAAGCGGGTCGCGACGTTCGCGCGCACGATCTCGCCGAACGTGCGGCTCGTGCGGTCGTCGGCGACGTTGACCGCGCCGCGGGCGACCCGTTCGTCGACCTCCGCCGCCGTGAGCCCGGTCAGCGGGGTCGTCGCCACACCGGCGACAGTACCGAACGAGACCCGTTCGCTAGCGTCTCGCCACAATGGACACCGAGGTCGACCCGACCGCCCCCACCACCTGTTTTCACCATCGCGACCGCGAGACGGGCCGTCGCTGCACCCGTTGCGGACGACCCGCGTGCTCCGACTGCCTCCACCCCGCGAGCGTCGGATCGCACTGCTGGGAGTGCATCAGGGCGGCGGCACCGCCGCGTTCGGAGCAGTTGAAGCGTGCCTGGCGCGGCGACGACCTGCTCGTCACCAAGGCCCTCATCGCGGTGAACGTCGTGATGTTCCTCCCGACGGTCGCGGGCGGCGGTGCATTCGGGAGCACGACCGCCGCGTTCCACGAGCGGTTCGCACTCTTCGGCCCCGCGCTCGCGCACGGGGAGTGGTACCGCCTCTTCACCTCGGGGTTCTTGCACTTCGGGATCATTCACCTCGCGATGAACATGTACATCTTGTTCCTGCTCGGCCGCACCCTCGAAGCCGGGATCGGACGCGCCCGATTCGCGACGATCTACCTGGCCTCGCTCGTCGGCGGCAGCCTCGGCGCCGTCGTGCTGTCGCCGGGCGCGCTCACCGCCGGCGCATCCGGTGCCGTCTTCGGGCTCGCCGGCGCCGCGACGCTCGGCCTGTCGCGTCGAGGCGTGCCGTTCGCCGCGACCGGATGGGGGCCGATGCTGCTGCTCAACCTCGTCATCACGTTCTCGATCCCCGGCATCTCCATCGGCGGCCACGTCGGGGGACTCGTCGTCGGCCTGATCCTCGGCCACCTCACGCTCGATCCGCGCCTGGGTGCCCAGCGACCAGCGCTCGGGTTCGTCGCCGCAGTCCTGATCGTCGTGGTCGGCGTCGTCGGGGCGTTCGCGTTCGTGCAGCAGGAATACGGCGAGTGCACGCCGGTGCCGTTCGCGACCGGTCAGTACACCTGCACGAATCCGTGATCAGGAGCGCCGTGATCAGGAGCGCCGTGATCAGGCGCGTAGGGGGATGAGTTCGATCTCGCCGGTGTCCTCGTCGTCGACGAGGCGATAGCCGCACTGTTCTGCGAGGTCGTCACGCCCCTCCCACGGCCCGTACGCGATCAACTCGTCGCCGGCCTCCAACGCCACGACCCCGCGCGGCCGCATCGTCGAACGGCCGCCGCGTCGCAACGCGAGGAGATGGAACCCGGTGTCGTCGCCGAGCTGTCCGGCGCGCACCGTGGTTCCCGCGAGCGCACTGCCCGCCGCGACGGGGAACTTCACGACGACATCGTCGCTGTCGCCCAGCGCCGCGGCGAGGACCGGGTGGAGTTCCTCGCCCGCTTCGATCAGCCACACCATCTGTTGTGCCGCGTTGCCGAGTTCTTCGGCCGCGGCACTGAGGTGCAACAGGCCGCGCAACGGCGAGGGGTCGATCGTCTCTGCCGCGCTGCGCAAGACCCACACCTCGACATGCTCCTGCATCTCGTCGAGTCGGTCTTCGAGGCTGACGACCTCGGCGGCGAGGCCGGCGTCCTTGAACAACAGCGCCGAGTAGGCGAGCGCGACGGCGGCCTCCGAGACGTTCTTCATCTCCACGAGGACGTCGACCGCGCGATCGAGGTCGGTGAGCGCGGTCGTGTCGCCGCTCGCTGCGACATGCCAGGCGGGCGCGCCGGTCAGCTCGCGCAGCTCGGCGATCCCCTCGGCGGCACCGCGCGTGATCAGCACATCGTTGGCGCGCAGCACCTCGTCGTCGTCGGGGTCCGCGATCCAGTCCTTGCTCCGACGGATCGCGACGACGCGCATTCCGGTCTCGGCCGGGAGTTCGAGCTCGTCGAGCGAACGGCCGACGACGGCACTCCCCTCGCGGACACGAACTCGGTGCGATACCTCGTGCGCAGCCGCGAGGTCGTTGACGAGCGCGGGGGGTATGCCGAGCTTGTGCGTGACGATCTTGGCGATGTCGACCGCGGCGTTGCCCATGCGCTCGATCGCCCCCACGAGGTGGAGCACGCCCGACATGTGGTCGGCGTCACGCGGCGAGCGCGCGGCGAGAACGCAGACGGCACGCATCTCGTGGACGAGCTCGTTGAGCTTGTCCTCGAGGTCGAGCACTTCGTCGGCCATGTCGGCGTCGCCGAAGAACAGCGCGGCGTACCCGAGGTCGACCATGAGCTCGGAGGTGTCCTTGGCCTCCGAGAGCATCGCTTTCAAGTTCCGGGGACGGTCGTCCATCGTCTCTCCAGGCTAGATCGGATCGTGGTCATGCGGTGAGGCCCAGGGCGACGAGCGCGAGCATCAGCGCGATCGCCCCCAGCAGGTCGGAACACGCGGCGGTCACCGGAATACCGAAGTTGTCGGGGTCGAGCTCCAACCGGTACGTCGCCAGCGCGCTGAGATATCCGACGACGACGGTGAGCGTGGTCGCGAGGAGCCCCGCGAGGAGCGCCGCGGCGACCACCGAGCCCGCGGCGGGCCCACCGAGCGACATGAGCGCGCCGACCCCGACCGTGGCGACCCCGAGGATCGTGAAGATCGCGGTCGACAACACGTAGACGAGCACGAGGTCCTCGCTGATGGCGCTCAGGCTGACTCGGCGGGGGTCGAGGAGGCCGAGGTGCAGCTTCGACGCGACGCGCGACGACAGGATCCCGGCGAGCGACCCCGACAGCGACAGCAGCGGCGGGACCAGCACGAAGAGCACGGCGTAGTGACGCAGCGAGTCGAACCGTCCTTGCAGGATCAGCCCCGCGAACATCGAGATCACGCCAGAGGCGACGAGCACGGGGACGCTCTCCTGCACGATGCGCCGCAGTGTCGGCAGCGCCTTCGCGCGCAGCCCGACGACCAGGCTCGCCACGCTCACGAGCGTGCAGACGACCGCGAGTGCGGGGGTGAGCGCACCGCCGCGTACCAGGTGTGTCGCGAGCCAGAGGCTCGGCAGCGTCACCGAGTCGGCCGCCGCGGTGACGACGGGCGCGGCGACGTTGTCGACGTCCCAGCCCCGCCGCACGCCGGCCGCGGTAACACCGACGGTGATCGCCATGACGACCGCGATCGGGATGAGCCCGCCGACCACCGAGATGACCACGTAGTCGACGACCGAGATCGTGCCATGGCCCGTCGCGGCGGCGATGCCCTTCGCCGCGATCGCGAGGATCCAAGCGAGCGACATGGAGAGCAGCACCGCGGAGGCGAGGTTCTGACCGACCTCGGTGTCGAGTCGGCGGCTCAGTCGGAACGTCCCGGCGTGGACCGACGTCCCGAGTCGGCTGCCGAGGGCGCCGAACACGTTGCCGCGCATTCCCACGGCCGCCGGGACGAGCACGAGCAAGCCGGGGAGATCGGCGAGCGTCCCTTCGATCTTGCCGAGGGTGATCCCGGCGATCAGACCGGTGATCGTCGAGACGACGAGCGCGACGAAGCCCGCGCGGACGCCCGCGGCGTCTGCGCGCACGAGCGCGACGAAGCGCGCGAGGGTGCGGCGGAGCAGGCGCATGAACGACTCGGAGGCTCGGACATCTCGGTACTCGGATTCGGGCAGGGATTCGGGCAGGGGTCGGGCGGGATCCGAAGGCTACCCACCCCACTCGGCACCGATCCCCCTTCGTTGAGCGGAGCGGCGTGTACAACACGCCGCTCCGCTCAACGGAAGTCGCGGGAACGGATCGCGCCGGCGAGGTCGATCGGCAGCCGGGTGATCCGTCCTGCCACCAGGTTCGTGACCCCTTGATGTCGCTCGAGCACCCCGCGCACCCGCAATGCCGGTGCCCCCCGAGCCACGGTGCGGAACCGCTTCCACACGCCCTTGCCGCAGATCACGTTGATCAGCCCGGTCTCGTCCTCGAGGTTGATGAACACCGTGCCCTTCGCGGTCTCGGGCTGTTGGCGGTGCGTGACCACCCCGGCGACCTCGACGATCGAACGATCGGGGAGGTCGCGCAGTTCGGCCGCGGTGACCACCCCCTGGCGGACGAGTTCCTCGCGCACGAACTCGGTCGGATGTCGTCCGACCGTGAGCCCCATCGACCACAGATCGGAGGCGACCGTTTCGGGTTCGGTCATCCCCGGAAGCATCGGCGCTTCGAGTCCGGTGAGCAGTCCCGGCAGCGTCTCGGCGACCGTGCCGTCGCGGCGCACGATCGGTCGGGCGTCGCGCAGTGCACCGGCAGCCCACAGCGCGGCCCGGCGCGATCGCCCGAAACACTCCTCGAACGCACCCGCCGCGGCCAGCGCCTCGAGCGCGTCGACCGTCGCTCCCGTCCGACGCACGAAGTCCTCGAGGTCGAGGTAGGGCCGCGGTCGGCCATCGGGGGAACCGAGACCGAGGCGCTCGTCTTCGACGTGATCGCAAAACGCGTCGTGCAGCCCACGGACCGAGCGCAGACCGAGACGGATCGCATGCACCGACGGCACGCCGTGCATCCCTCGCACCGGCACCCCGAGGGGCGACAGGGGCTCGGGTCGGGGCACGAGGGTCGCGTCGCGTCGGCTCGAGTTGATGTCGGGGCCGAGCACCGCGACCCCGTGACGACGGGCGTCGCGGATGATCGAGTGCGGTGAGTAGAAGCCCATCGGTTGGGCGTTGAGCAGCGCCGCAGCGAACGCCGCCGGGTAGTGGTACTTGATCCAACTGCTCGCATAGACGAGGTACGCGAAGCTCACCGAGTGACTCTCGGGGAAACCGAAGTTCGCGAACGCCTCCAGCTTGAGCGCGATCTCATCCGCGACCTCGCCGGAGATCCCGCGCTCGGCCATGCCCGCCATCAGCCGATGCCGGAGACGAGCCATGCGTTGCTGTGATCGTTTCGAACTCATCGCCTGACGCAACTGGTCGGACTCCGCAGGCGTGAACCCCGCGACGTCGATCGCCATCTGCATCAACTGCTCCTGGAAGAGCGGCACGCCGAGGGTCTTTTCGAGGCAGCGTTCGAGCAACGGGTGTGGATAGGTGACCGGCTCCTCGCCATTGCGGCGCCGGAGGTACGGGTGCACCGAACCGCCTTGGATCGGCCCGGGCCGGATCAGCGCGACCTCGATCACCAGGTCGTAGAAGCACCGCGGCCGCAACCGAGGCAGCGTCGCCATCTGCGCGCGGCTCTCCACCTGGAACACCCCGACCGTGTCGGCCGCGCACAACAGGTCGTAGACCTCGCGTTCCTGGGGAATCGTCGCGAGGTCGATCTCGACCCCTTCGGCCGCGAACACGAGATCGACCGCGAGGTGCAGCATCGTGAGCATCCCGAGCCCCAACAGGTCGAACTTCACGAGCCCGGCGGCCGCGCAGTCGTCCTTGTCCCACTGGAGTACCGACCGGCCCTCCATGCGAGCCCATTCGACCGGACAGAACTCGATGAGCGGGCGGTCGGCCATCACCATGCCTCCCGAGTGGATGCCGAGGTGCCGCGGGAAGTCGAGCACCTGGCCCGCGAGTTCGAGGGCGAGCGGTGGGATCTCGGGCAGGCGCGTCTCCGCGGTTCGCTCGTCGCGGGACCGACTCGCTCCCTCGACGAGTTCGGCGAACGCTTCCGGGCCCGCGCTCCAACGGTCGACCCATTTGCCGAGCGCGTCGGCCTGGCCGGGCGCGACGCCGACGACCTTGGCCATCTCCCGCAACGCCGAACGCGGTCGGTAGGTGACCACGTTCGCGACCTGCGCGGCACGATCGCGGCCGTACCGGTCGTACACGTATTGGATGACCTCCTCGCGGCGCTGGTGCTCGATGTCGAGGTCGATGTCGGGGGGTCCGTCGCGCTCGGGCGACAGGAACCGCTCGAAGAGCAGACCGAGCGCGACCGCGTCGGCCTTGGTGACGCCGAGCGCGTAGCAGACCGCGCTGTTCGCGCTGCTCCCCCGCCCTTGGCAGTAGATGTCGTGGGTACGGCAGAACTCGACGATGTCGTGCAGCAACAAGAAGTAGCCGGCGAACCCGAGCTCGTCGATCACGTCGAGCTCGTGGGCGATCTGACGCTGCGACTGTGCGTGGTGGGAGTGCTGGGGTGGGTACATGACCGCGGCGCCGCGACGTACCAGCTCGCGCAGCCACGTCATCGGGGTGTGCCCCGGCGGGACGGGGTGGTCGGGCAGCGCGGGTGCCGCGAGCCGGAGATCGAAGGCGCAGGCGCGTGCGATCTCGACGGTGCGCTCGACCGCGCCCGGCCACCGAGCGAACCGTCGGGACTGTTCCTCGGGCCGCCGGAGGTGCAGCAAGGGCGAGGCCGGCAACCAGCCGTCGGCTTCGTCGAGACTGCGCCGGGTACGGATCGCGGCCAACGCCGTCGCGAGCGGCCGCTGCGCGCTCGTCGCGTAGTGGACGTTGTTGGTCGCGACCACCTCGACACCTGCCTGGTGCGCGATGCGGGCCAGCGCGTCGTTGCGATGTCGGTCGACCGGGTCGCCGTGGTCCCACAACTCGACGAGTACCCGCTCGCGTCCGAACGCAGCGACGAGATGGTCGAGTTCGCGTCGCGCCGCGCTCGGACCGTCGGCGAGCAACGCCGCGGGCACGGCTCCCTTGCGACACGCGGTGAGCACGAACCAGTCGACGCTCGAGCGCGCGGCACCGACCTCCTGCGTGCAGCGATGCCGCGCCGCGTCGGCGAGTTGGTCGAGGGCGAGGCGTGGTGCACCTTTCTCGCCGCGCAACTGGGCCTCGCTGATCGCGCGGGCCAGCCGGGCGTATCCCGCCGGGCCCTCGGCGAGCACCACCAGGTGCGTTCCCGCCGGGTCGGCGATGCCGTTGGGCGGCTTCGTCGCGCCGAGGGTCAGTTCGGCACCGAACACCGTGGGCAGCCCGAGGGGGCGGGCAGCCTCGGCGAAACGCACCACGCCGTAACAGCCGTCGTGGTCGGTGAGCGCGAGCGCCGCCAGGCCGAGCCGCGCGGACTCCTCGACGAGTTCTTCGGCGTGGCTCGCACCGTCGAGGAACGAGAAGTTCGAATGGCAGTGCAGCTCCGCGTACCCGACCGACATGACCCCTCCGCTCCGGGAGTCACCGTACCGAACGTGTGTTCGTGTCGTCAATCGGCCAGACTGCGGCCGTGGACACGCTCACCGCCGACGAGATCCTGCAGCGCACCCGAGCACTCGGCCCGGCCATCGAGGCCGCGGCCGACACCATCGAACGCGACCGTCGTCTCCCCGACGATCTCCTCGCCGAGATGCGTGCCGCTGGCGTCTTTCGCATCGCGTTCCCCCAGGCGTGGGGCGGGCCCGAGATGCCGATCCTCCAGCAGGCCGAGCTCGTCGAGACGCTCGCCTACCACGACGCGTCGGTCGCCTGGATCGCGATGATCTGCTCCGACAGCGGCCACTATGCGGCCCGCCTCGACGAGGCCGTCGCGCACGAGCTCTACCCCGACCTCGACCTGCTCACCTCGGGTCTCCTCTACCCCGTCGGGCAGGCCCGCCGGACCGAGGGCGGTTGGCGGGTCACGGGCCACTGGCAATTCGGCTCGGGGTGCCTGCACGCCGACCGGATCGTCGGCGGGTGCATGGTGTGGGAGGGCGACGCGCCCGTCTTCGGCCCCGACGGTCTCCCCGAGCTCTTGGTGTGCTGGCTCCCGCGTGACGAGGTGACGATCCACGACACCTGGCACACCACCGGACTCGCCGGGAGCGGCAGCAACGACTATTCCGTCGACGACGCGTTCGTTCCCGAGGGGCAGCACTTCCATCCGTTCCGCGTCGGTGGGCGCACCGAGCCGCTGTACCGCTACCACGGCTTCTTCTTCGCGAACCTCCCGGCCGCCGCGATCGGTTGCGCGCAACGGATGCTCGACGACCTGCGCGACCTCGCGGTCACCAAGATGTCGATGCCGGCGATGACGATGATGAAGGACGAGTACCGAGTACAGGTCACCTTCGCCGAATGCACCGCACGCGTCGACGCTGCTCGCGCCTACCAGGACGCGACGCTCGCTTCGATCTGGGCGACCTTGGTTGCCGGCGACGAGCCGACCGCCGAACAACGGGCCGCGATCGCGCTGATGAGCGTGCACGCGATCCGGACCGCTCATGAGGTCGCCGAGGCGGTGTGCGAAGTGGTCGGCGGGCAGGCGATCTACCGCACCTCGCCGTTCGATCGACGCCGACGCGACCTCGCGACGATCGCCGCCCATGTGATCGGCCAGCGCAAGACGGGCACGGCAGCCGCGCAGCTGTTGTTCGGCGATACGCCGACCTTCGCATTCGTGTGATCGGCGGTAGTCCGCACGCGTCGCGCTCCTGCACCCCGTTGTCCCACCGAACCGCCACCCGCGGCGGATTCGCGGGACAACGCACGGCTGGGTCCTAGGGTCGCCCCATGACCACGTTCGGTTTCCAACTGCCCAACTTCGCCTACGGCGGGCCCGATGCCGAGATGTTCGCGGGTGCCGTGGCGCGGGTACGCGCGGCGGAGGCCGCCGGTTTCGAGAGTGTCTGGGTGATGGATCACTTCTACCAACTCCCCGCGCTCGGCGGCGCGCCCGAACCGATGCTCGAGGCCTACACGCTGCTCGGTGCGCTCGCTGCGGTCACCGAACGCGTGCAACTCGGCACGCTGGTCACCGGCGTGACCTATCGCAACCCGGCGATGCTCGCGAAACAAGTCACGACGCTCGACGTCATCTCCGGCGGTCGCGCGATCCTCGGCATCGGCGCCGCCTGGCACGACATCGAACACGACGGACTCGGTTTCGACTTCCCGGGCGCGGGTGAACGACTCGACCGACTCGAGGAAGCGCTGCAGATCTGTCGAGCGATGTTCACCGACGACGCGCCGACGTTCACGGGCCGTCACTACCGCGTGCAAGAAGCGCGCAACGTGCCGCGACCGTTGCGCGGCAACATCCCGATCATGGTCGGTGGCGGCGGGGAGCGCCGCACGCTCCGACTGGTCGCGCAGTACGCCGATGCGTGCAACGTCTCGGGTGATGCCGCGATGATCCGGCACAAGCTGTCGGTGTTGCGTGGGCATTGCGACGCGGTCGGGCGCGACCCGGGCGCGATCACCACGACACGACTGGGCTCGTTGTTCCTCACTGCATCGGCCGAGGAGACCGCGGGCACCAAGGAGTTCATCGTTTCGGCCGCGGGCGCCGAGGCACTCGCCGGGTTCAACATCGGCGAGGAGCACGAAATCGTCGAGCAGGTGAGCGAACTCGTCGCGGCCGGCCTCGACACGCTCATCTTCAACCTGCCGTTCGGCGATCCCGCCACCATCGAGCGAGTCGGTCGGTTGTTGCACACGAACTTCGCGTCGTAGCCCCCGCCGACACGCGTGGCGGCGAAGCAGTTCAGTCGTACACCGCGTCGAGCGCGGCGCGACCGCGTTCGACCGCGACGAGACAGGCGACCGCGCCGCGCTCGGGTCCGGCGGCGGCGACGAGCACCTGGAACACCGCGCGGCGGCGACGGGCCTGGCGGTCCCACCAGCGCACGTCGTGGAGCCAGGGCCCCGCCCAGCCGACGACCCGGCCGCCGCCGTCGGGGAGCGCCGCGCAGCGCAGCACGGCGAGGTCGTCGCCAACCTCGCCGCGCCCGTTCACCCGGATCGCCGATCCGTCGGCGGCGACCAACTCCGCACGCACCGGCGGGTCGAAGACCCGCCCGGGTGCAGGCGCGGGGATGCGCCCCGGCCACACGGCGATCTCGCCCCCCACCTGCACCGGCCGGCGCGGCTCGCGCGGTTCGCCCCAAGGGATGAACGCGATCTGCTCGGCCGGGGTCCGCCCGCCCTGCACGACGCACGTCCCGACCTGATCGAACCCGAGCATCCCCTGCACCCGGCCGAGCGCACGGTCGGCCCGGTCGGTGGCCGCGGCATCGCCGCCCCAGAACCCGAGTTGGCGACCGCGGCCGGGCACCACAGCCTCGGGCACGAGCCGCAGGAGCACGAGCGCACCGGTCGGCGAGTCGAGCTCGAGGTCGGCGAGTGCCGCCAGATCCTGTTGGCCCCGCACGTCGCCCTCGACGACCCCGGCGGCCGGTCCGACAGCCGCGAGCCAGCCGTCGAGCTGCCAACGAACCCGCTCGGCGAGCGCCGCAGGGGTGAGTGCTCCCTCGTGACGCCACACCCGCGCGAGCTGCTCGCCGTGCTCGGTCTCGGCCTCGACCCGAACTCGGGTGCAGCCCAGACCCCGATCCGCGAGTCGCGCCAGGAGCCGGTCGGCGAGTGCCTTGGCGGCGAACGCCGCGGTGTCGACCCGCTTCGCCGGCGGATCGAACTCGAACGACTCGACGAGATCGGGGGGTGGCGTCGACAGGTCGAGTGGGGTCGCATCGACACCGCGGGCCAGATCGTGACACCGCACACCGTCGTGACCGAAACGGGCGAGCACGTCGGGGGGTGCCAGGTTGGCGAAGTCGCCGAGGGTCACGAGACCGAGCCGCTCCAACAACTCGGCGAACCCCGGATCGCCGAGCGCGGCCACCGGGAACGGGGCCAGGAATGCCGCCGACTCGCCCGGGGCCACCACGAACGAGGCGCGACCGTCGGGGTCGGCGTGCGACCGTGCTTCGCGGGCCGCGAGCCGTGCCGCGAACCGCCCGTCGGCGATCCCGACACGCACCGCAGCGGCATCGGCACCGAGCAGCGCGGTCAAGGTGTCGTGGACGCGGCCCACGAGCGCGGCGTCGCCACCGAAGTAACGCGCCGGACCGCGTGTCGGGAACGACAGCCGACCGGGCACGTCGAGCTCGAGCCGCGGGGTGAGCGACTCGATCGAGCGCGCGACCTCCTCGAACCGCCGCGCCTCGCTCGCGAGGTCGACGTCGATGGCGTGCAGCGCGACGCCGCATGCCTCGGCTTCGCGTCGACGCATCCCCACTCGGATCCCCGACGCGCGCGCTGCCGCCGACATGGCGCGCACGATCTCGCGCGGGCCGCTGCGTTCGAGGACGACGACGGGTCGGTCGCGCAGCTCGGGGTGAGCGTGCACCGCGCACAACACCGGCCAATCGGCGATGCGTACACAAGCGGTCCGCAGCGCGCGTTCGTCGGCTCGCACCCTGGTCACACGCTCACCCCGCGAGCGCTGCGGGCGTCACGGGGGCCGTCGTGATCGCCTCCACCGGCGCTACCACGATCGAGCCGAGCGACGTCCCGAGCGGCATCTCGAGTCTGGCGGTACGGCTGACGCCCTTGTTCTCGACCACGACCGTGAGTTCACGCCCGGCGAGCAGTCCGTCGCCTCGTTCGAGCCCGTGCCAACGGCTCGCTCCCGCTTCGATGCGCAGTGCTGCCTCCGCGGGCCAGGCTCCCCGCCAGGCGATCAGCACCGCGCGTCGCTCGCGGGCGCGCGCCACGAGCCGACGCGCATCGCCGAGGCGCACGTGCGGCGGCACCACCGCGCTCACCACGGTGAAACCTTCGAGGAGCGCACCGACCACGGTCGCCCACCGTTCGGCGGGCACCCGACGCACGACCGCGCACCGTTCGAGCGCGACATCGGCTTCGGCCGCGGCGAGCGCACCGAAGGTGTCGTCGAGGAGCGCGACCGCCGCCCATTCGCCGACCGCGGTCGCCGCTGCGAGCAACGGGGCGACGAGGGCCGCGCTGCCCACCGCGCCGCCCAGGTGCACCACGCTTCCTCGCCGCAGCCCTCCTCCGGGGAGCAACGAGCCGAACCCGCCGGCGACCGGCAACACCTGCTCGTGGGCGAAGCTCACCGGCGCCCGAGCCCCGGCGACCTCGGTGAGGCGGGCACGGCTCGCCGGATCTCGCCGCGGCAACCCGGCCCGGCCGACGATCTCTGGAGCTGCGGTCACCCCGTCAGCGTATCGAACACTTGTTCGTGTCGTCAACCGGTAAGGCCCCGATCCGACGTGCCCGGGAACCGACTTCTCCGTAGGATGCGGCCCCATGAGCGACGCACCCGAGATCGAAGCACCCGAGATCGAAGCACCCGAGATCCACGCACCCGAGGCCCACGTCGACGCCGAGCGCGACTCGTTGCCGCTCCTCGCCGGCGACACCTCGTTCACGGTGCATCTGCGCTGGCTCGTCGCCTTCTGCTCCGTCGCGGCCGGCCTCTTGCACTACCAGTCGGCGTTCGCGCACATCGACCACCACATCCTGCTCGGCGAGGCGTTCTTCGCTTCCGCGGTGCTCCAGGTCGTCTGGGCGGTCTGGATCGTGCGCGCGCCGAGCCGCAACATCTTGTTGCTCGGCGGCGTCGGGACCCTCGCCGCGATCGTGCTCTGGGTGTTCGCACACAGCACCGGCGTGAGCTGGTTCCCCGGGCTCGAGACCGCGGAGATCATCGGCTGGCGCGACACGACCACCAAGCTGTTCGAGCTGATCATCGTGCTCGGCGTCGGAGTGTTGCTCCTGCCCGCCGCGGTCCACCGCCCGACCGAGCCCGGCAAGCTGAACGGCCGCGCGATCGCGCTGCTCGCCGTCGCCGTACTCGGCGTGCTCGGCATCAACTACGTCGGCACCTACGGACAGGGTCACATCGAGGGCGGCGACCACACCCACGGTCCGGCCGAAACCGACACGACCTCCACCGACCATCACGGCTGATCCGGCCCGGCTGATCTGGCCCGGCTGATCCATCACGACCGATCCGGCCCGGCTGATCGGGCCCGAGCGAGATGTCAGGCGGCGCCGGCGACCTCGAGGCGCGTGCGGGCCCGCTGGAGCGCGGCCGTCGCCGCCGCGTCGTCGGCGTCGGTGTCGAGCGCCGACTCGGCGCGGGCGAGCGCGGCCTGTGCGCGCGTCACGTCGATGTCGGGGCCGAGTTCGGCGACATCGGAGAGGATGATCACGCGATCGTCGGCCACCTGCACGAAACCGCCGTGACTGGCGATGCGCGTCTCGGTGCCCGTCTCGTCGCGCAGCACGACCGGCCAGACCTGCAGCGCGCCGAGGAACGGCGCGTGGCCGGTCTCGAACGCGATGTCGCCGCCGCCGATCGTGCGCGCGACGACGATCTGTGCCTCGCCCTCGAACAGGATCCGTTCGGGCGACACCAACTGCACGCTCAGGGTCACGAGATCAGCTCTCCTGCAGCGTCTTGGCCTTGGCCAGCACCGACTCGACCCCACCGACGTTGAAGAACGCCTGCTCGGGCACGTCGTCGAGATCGCCGTTGCAGACGGCCTCGAAGCTCTCGACCGTCTCCGCGACCGGCACGAAGATGCCGTCCATGCCCGTGAAGACCTTGCCGTCGAAGAACGGCTGCGAGAGGAACTTCTGCACCGTGCGCGCTCGCGACACCACGACGCGGTCCTCTTCGGAG